>DATGHN010000409.1:0-9525 GCA_035308005.1 Solirubrobacteraceae bacterium | reverse complement strand
AAAAGCGAGGAAACGTTCACGCTCGAAGCTCCCGTGGGTGTCGGTGGGTGGTCGAGCCTATCGCGTAAAGCGAGGCGGGAAAGCTCGCTTTTAGCCGCCCCGCCCCCCGCGGAGTCAGCGGCGCGACTCCCCGCCCGCGAGCACGGGCTCGCGCGGCGCGCCGCTCGCGACGGTCGCGTTCCCGGCCCGAGCGAAGTCGCGTCCGCGGACCAGCAGCAGCGCCGCGATTGCGCCGATCAGCGTCGCGCACGCGCCAACGAGCGCGATCGAGTCAAAGCCGCTCACGAACGCGACCCGCGCGGCGGCCGCGACGTGCGCACCGCCGCCGAGATGGTGCACGCCGGAGGACGCGACGAGGTCGGCGAGGTGGGCCGGCGCGTGCGGCACGCTCGCCGCCAGGCTGCTCGAGATCCGCTCTTTGAAGATCGCTCCAATCGCCGCAACCCCGGTCGCCAGGCCCGCGATCCGGAAGGTGTTGGAGATCCCCGAAGCCATTCCCGTGCGCGAGGGCGCGACGACTCCGAGGCCCGTGGTGGCGATCGCCGGGTTGGCGAGTCCGATCCCGATGCCGATCGCGACAAGTCCCGGAAGTAGGACCGTCCAGGACGAGTGCGCCCCCGCGTCGTGCATCAACAGCAGCCCCAGCGAGACAAACGCCATGCCCACCGAGAGCATCACGCGCTGGGGCACGGCGGCAAGAAAGCGTCGCACCAGCAACGGCACGACGAACACGAGGCTCGTCATCGGGAGCATCCGCACCCCTCCCCCGAGCGGCGAGAACCCGAGCAGGTTCTGCAGGAACAGCGCGATGAAGACCATCATCGAGAACATCCCCGCGCCGAGCAGAAACGTCGCCACCGAGACGCCGCAGAAGGTGCGGTTGCGAAACAGGGCGAGGTCGAACATAGCGTGCTCCTGGCGAAGCTCGAGCGCCACGAAAGCGGCTAGGAGCAGCGCCGCCGCAACGAGCGGCACAACGATCTGGACGCTCGCCCAGCCCGCAGAGTTGCCGCGCTGCAGCGCGAACACGAGGCCGAACAGGGCGCCCGAGAAGCAGACGAGACCGCCGACGTCCAGTCGCGCCGCCGCGGGATCGGAGACGTTCGCCAGCAGCGGCTGCGACAGCGCCATCGACGCCAGCCCGATCGGCACGTTGACGAAGAAGATCCACTGCCAGCCCAGCGTCTCCGTGACGATCCCGCCGACGAGCGGCCCGAGCGCGATCGCCACCCCGACCGTCGAGCCCCAGGCGGCGATCGCCGTGGCCCGCTCGGCGCCGTGGAACTCCTGCCCGATCAACGCCAGCGAGGTCGCGAACATCGCGGCTCCGCCGACCCCCTGGATCGCGCGCGCGGCGATCAGGAAGTCCGCGCTGCGCGCCAGGCCGCAGAGCACCGAACCCGCTGTGAAGACGGCGATCCCGACCATGAAGACGCGCTTTCTGCCGAAGCGATCGGCGAGCGACCCGCTCGAGAGGATCAACGCCGCGAGCGCCAGCGCGTAGGCATCGATCACCCACTGCAGCGAGGTCAGGCTGGCGTGCAGGTCACGCTGAATACGCGGCAGCGCGACCTGGACGATCGTGATGTCGACGAGCAGCATGAACGTCGCCGCACAGACCGCCGCAAGCGTCCACATGCGCCGGCGGGTCATCGTCGCGCCCCGCCTCCTCGCAGCGCTCCCATTCCCGACAAACTAACCGACGACCTGAGCCGGCCCGCGAGGACACCGTCGACGCGCCTCGGTTTCACCGCTGCGACAAGAGTTGGGCGCGACCTGCCCCTATGCTGCGCGGCGATGGTGCCCGACTGGATCGAGCAGCACGGCTGGGTGGCCCCCGACCACGGCGGCGCCTGCTTTGCCGCGCTGCCCGGGACCTTTGCCCAAATGCTGGTCGAGGAGTCGCTTCGCCCGCCGCTCCCGGCCGCTCTGCTCGCGCCCCTCGAAGCTCGCTACGAGCGCGTCGTGTTCGTCTACTTCGACGCGCTGAATCGCGAGTCGGCCGACCGTCACGCGGCGCACCCGCTGCTCGCCCGCGCCGCCCTCAACACCAAGATCACGAGCCAGTTCCCGTCGACGACGACGGTGCACATGACGACGATCCACACGGGACTCCCGGTCGGCGAGCACGGCCTCTACGAATGGTTCATCTACGAGCCGGAGCTCGACCGCCTGATCGCGCCGCTGCCGTTCACATTCGCAGGCGAGAACCAGGGACCGCTCCCCTCGACGTTCGGGGCGGAGCTCCTGTACCCGCCCGCGACGCTCTATGAGTGGCTGGCCGAGCGCGGCGTGTCGAGCGTGCTCGGCGGCCCGCGCGGGCTTGCGACGACGCCCACCACCGGCGCGCTGGCTCGCGGAGCCGACAGACACGTCGCCTTCAGCGATCTCGGAGGCGGCCTTGCGGAGCTCGCCGGCGTCATCAGCGACCTCCCCGCGCCCGCGTACGCATTCGCTTATATCGACACGGTCGACACCCTGATGCACAAGGTCGGACCGCTCGAGCCGGCCCGGACCGGCGTCGACGCCGAGATCACCCGGATCCTCGACGCGATCGAGACCGAGCTCCTCGCCGGCCTGCCGGCGGGCACGCTGCTCGTGATCAGCTCAGATCACGGGATGACTCCCGTGTCGCCGCCGTCGACGATCTACCTCAACGAAAGCGCCGCGGTTGCGGAGCTCGTGCGGCGCGGCTCGGAGCCCGGCGACCATCCGCTCGCGCCGGTCGGCTCGTGCCGAGACCTGTTCCTCCACGCACAACCCGGGCGCAGCGACGATCTGATTGGGGCGCTCAGCGCGTTGGTCGGCTCGCGAGCCGAGGTTCGCTCGACGGCCGAGCTGCTCGACGGCGGCATCTTCGGCGAGGCGCCGACCGAGCGGCTGACGCGCCGCCTCGCCGACGTCGTCGTCCTGCCCGAGCTCGGAGAGGCGGTCTACTGGCACACGCCGGGGCGCTTCGTGCAGACGCTATGGGGCCAGCACGGCGGCCTGACGCCCCAGGAGATGGAGATCCCGCTGATCGCCATTCACGCCGGCTGACGCCAGGCGAACACGAAGGAAACGCTAAGAAGCAAAGAACTTGGTTTGCCCCCGCCGTCGGGGGGTAGCCGTTGCAATGAGCGGAGTGCAGCCGGCTATGGCGGGCGCAGGCACGAAGCCGACGCCCGCCAGCCGGCCTTTTTTCGCCGCTGGCACTCGATGCGGCGATGGGACGGCAGCTCACCGCCCCCTCAGCACTCCACCGCCGGTCCTTCGCCGCCCAACTCCCACGGCCTCAACGACCTCCCCGCTGCGCGATGATGGCGGCAATGGAGGCAGCGCAGGTCTCGATCTTCACGCGCATGACCGCCCTCGCCGAGCAGACCGGCGCGGTGAACCTCGGCCAGGGCTTCCCCGACTTCGACGGCCCGCAGCCCGTGATCGAGGCAGCGCAGGAGGCGCTCGGCGCCGCTCACAACCAGTACGCACCGCTGCCCGGCGTTCCGCCGCTACGCCGCGCCATCGCCGAGCACCAGCTCCGCCACTACGGACTCGAGCTCGACCCCGACAGCCAGATCCAGGTCACCTTCGGCGCCACCGAGGCGCTCGCCTCGGCCGTCCTCGCGCTCGCCGGTCCTGGCGATGAGGTCGCGTTCCTCGACCCAAGCTACGACTCATATCCGGCGGTCGTCGCGCTGGCCGGAGCGACGGCGCGGCCGATCGAGCTGCACCCGCCCGACTGGCGCCTCGACGCCGCCACGCTCGAGGCGGCGATCACGCCGAACACGCGCGTGCTGCTGCTGAACACGCCGCACAACCCCACCGGCAGGGTTCTCGATCGCGAGGAGCTCGAGCTGATCGCGGCAGCCTGCCAGGAACACGACGTGATCGCGCTGACCGACGAGGTCTACGAGCACCTCGTCTTCGAGGGCTCGCACATCCCGATCGCCACGCTGCCGGGAATGTTCGAGCGCACGATCACCGTCTCGAGCCTCGGCAAGACCTTCTCGGTGACCGGCTGGAAGGTCGGCTGGGCTAGCGGCCCGGCGGAGCTGATCGCGCGCCTGCGCGGCGTCAAGCAGTTCCTGACGTTCGCCGGCGGCACGCCGCTGCAGCACGCCGGCGCGGAGGCGCTGCGCCTCCCGCCCGCCGTCGTCGAGGACCTCGTGCGCGACCTGCGCCGCAAGCGCGACCGCCTCGCCGAAGGACTGACAGCCGCCGGGTTCGGCGTCCTTCCCTCGGCCGCCACCTACTTCCTCAACGTCGACGGGACGCCGCTTGGCGAGCCCGATGCTACGGCCCTGTGCGAGCGGCTCCCCGTCGAAGCCGGCGTCGTCGCGATTCCGATCGCCGCCTTCGCGCACGATCCCGCCGGTCCGACGCGCCCGCTGATCCGCTTCGCCTTCCCCAAGGGCGACGCGGTGATCGACGAGGCTCTGGCGCGCATCGGTCGCTGGTCACAGTCGTTTCATTAAGAACCGCTAGCGCGCGGGAAGGATCCGGGCGCGGTGGAGTCAACAGCTTTTGGGATCGATCCCAAAAGCTCGGTCCCGAACCCTCTCGGGCGGCGGCAGCGCCAGCGCAATCGAGCTAGCGACCGCGCAGGGGTGGGCGGGTCCTCTCCCCCAGGACCCGCCCACGCCTGGGCGGGACCCGCCGCCGCCGCCGCGCAGGCGCGCGTGAATCACAGAAAGCGCGCGGGCGCTAGACGGTCAGCTGACCGGCGATGCGGTCTTCGACCGCTGCGCGCTGCTCGTCGCGGCTGAGGAAGCTCAGAAACACTGCGACCATCGCGATGCCGAAGATCAGGAACTCGAGGAAGCACATCCCGGCACCCGCGAGCCGCTGGTCGTTGATCGCGCTGAGCCCAAACGCGCGCGGCGCCCCCGCGTAGAGCGGATAGGCGGTCACGCTCATGAACGTCAGCGGCAGGCAGACCGCGGCGCTCGCAAGACGCGTGAAGCCGAGGTAGGCGAGCCGGCGCGCGCCGGGCTCGCGACGCGACGAGGGCAGCGGGTCGATGATCAGCCACCACATCGCAAGGCCCGTGTAGAAGAGCGTCGCGTGCTCGAAGGCGTGTACGAGCGGATGCGCCGCCGAGTAGTCGAAGACGGCCGGAATCGCGAACAGCCACGTCGCGCCGGCCCACAGCGGGAGCGCGACGAACGGGCTCGTCAGCAGCGCGATCAGACGCCCGGCGCGCCCGCCCGGAGCGACGAGCCGAAGGCCGGAGCGCGGCAGGCCGAGCGGCAGGATCGGCGCGCGCAGCCCGAGCACCAGCAGCGCCGGCGCCACGTCCGAGAGCATGATGTGCTGGAACATGTGCGCCGAGAGAAGCCACGTATCGCCGATCGCATCGATCGGCGACATCAACGCGGCCGCGAGGATCAGAAGCCCGCACAGGTAGGGCAGCCAGTGGCCGGCTCCGGGGCCGCGGCCGTCGGCGGCGAGACGCTGCGCGCGGCGGAAGCCCCGCCAGTAGAGACCTCCCGCAAGCACCAGCACCGCGATCAGCGCGGGATCGACGGTCCAGCTCGACCAGCCCGGAACGTGCATTCATCTCGCATCCTAGATGGTTCGCGCCCCGCGCCGTAGTGTTGTTCTCGTGAGCCCGCGCACGCGGATCCTCTCGTTCGGCTCCGCCGTAATCGCCGTGATCCTCGGCGGCGTTTTGCCGGTCGCGTGGCACGGCGTGACCGGCGAGGCCGTGTGCCTGTCGCTGCTCGCGCTCGGAGGAATCGGCTTCGTTTCGCTCCTCTTCCTCGAGGTCGGCCTCAGCGAGGACCGCGATCGCGCACGGGCGCGCCGTGCCCTGCGCCGGCGCCCACCGCCGCGCCGCCGCCGCCCCGGCTGAGAAGACCCCGCCACCCGCAGCGCCCTCGACGGGCCGCGCCACACCGGCCGCACGACCGACCATCTAGGATCCCCCCGCGATGCCCACGATCCGCGAGCGCGTGGTCAACCTCACGGTCGCCTTCGGCGAGCGCGCCCTGCCGCCGCTCGAGCGCTGGCTCGGCAACTCCTCGACGGTCGGCGACCAGCCCTTCTTCGACAACGACACCTTCCCCTGGGCGCGCAAGCTCGAGGCCGACTGGCGCAAGATCCGCGCCGAGCTCGACACGGTGCTCGAGGATCAGGAGCACCTCCCCAACTTCCAGGACATCTCCGTCGATCAGGCGACGATGACGACCGACGACCGCTGGAAGACCTACTTCCTCTACGGCTACGGCTTCAAGTCGGACGCCAACTGCGCGCGCTGCCCCGAGACCGCGCGCCTGTGCGCCGAGATCCCGGGAATGAAGACCGCGTTCTTCTCGATCCTCGCGCCGGGCAAGCACCTGCCCGCCCACCGCGGCCCCTACAAGGGCGTGATGCGCTACCACCTCGGCCTGCTGATCCCCGAGCCGGCCGACCAGTGTGGGATCCGCGTCGACACCGAGACCCGCCACTGGGCCGAGGGCGCCTCGATGATCTTCGACGACACCTACGAGCACGAGGCCTGGAACAAGACCGACCGCACACGCGTCGTGCTGTTCGTCGACTTCGTCCGCCCCCTGCGCGCCCCGGCCCGCTGGCTGAACGCGGCGGTGCTCTGGGCGATCGCCTTCTCCCCCTTCATCGGCGACGCCAAGCGCCGCCACAACGACTGGGAGAAGACCTTCGAAGCGATGAAGACCAGACGCGCCTCAGCGGCGTAGGGGGTTTTCCCGGGCTGGCGCGAACCGCGCTACGCTCGCGATGTTGAGAGCAACGCTGCTTCTGCTTGCCGCCGCCGCGACCTTGACGTTCGCCCCCGCCGCCCAGGCCGCGCCGCGCGGTCCCAACCTCGGGACGATGGCCGGCTACGTCTCCGACGGAGCGCCGGTCAACTCGGTCAGCGCCACGTTCACCGTGCCGCGGATCCGCACCGGATCGCCCGCAGACTCGTTCGCCGGCACCTGGATCGGTGCACAGGCGCCGGGCGTCAACGGGCCGTTCATCCAGATCGGCGTCAACGAGCTCCACCGGTTTCTGGGCAGCCACGCCAACTTCTACTACGCCTTCTGGAGCGACACGCGCCTCCACTACCACCCGTTGCCGCTCTTCCCCGTGCGGGCTGGAGACGTGATCGCCGTGAGCCTGCGCCGGACACACGGCGGCTGGCGGCTGGCGATCGTCGACGCTACGACGCGCACGGTGAACCGGTTTCACACCCGGGATGAGGCGCACGGCGACTTCAACTTCGCGGAGGTTCTGCAGGAGGACGTCGAAAACGAGATCAAGCATGTCCCGTTCCCCTACCCGCGCCTGACGAAGGTCGCCTTCAGAAACCTTCTCGTCGACTCGGTTCCGCCGGCCCGCCGCCGCCACGCGGTCTTTCGCTCACAGTGGATGACGACGAGCCGCGGCGACCTCGGGCCGACCAAGCTCGCGCACGATGGCTTCAGCCTCCGCCGAGAGCACCTCGGCACAGCCGCGGCGACGTATCTCGGCATCGCCGAGCCGCGGGACGCCGCCGCGAACATCTTCTACGCCGCCGAGGCGCGCTGGACCGCATCAACGCCGCGAGCGCAGATCGCCGCCGAAAGCGCGCTGTACGCGGCGGCGCTGCGATCGGGCTACCAGGCCTTTGCGCGAGCCCACTGGCCCTCCCGACTCCTGCCTTACATTCACGCGCTGCTCGCCAAGATCCGGGCCGATGCGGCCGTCGTGGCCGCCGCACCGCAGCAGGCCACGGCGGATTTGGGCGCCTGGCGCGCGAGCGAGGTTCGCGCGGGGCGCGCGCTCTCCGCGGCGGGCTACCAAGTGCGCATACGCATGCACGCGCCCAGCATCTAGGCCTCACCGGTCCTGAACCAGCCCCAGCACGTTGCCGTCGGGGTCGGTGAAGCTCGCGACCAGCCGGCCGCCGCCGACATCGCGCGGCTCGTCCTGGACGCTCGCGCCGGCCGCGGTCACCTCGGCCAGCTTCGCCTCGATGTCGCCGACGTGCCAGTAGGCGATCGGCGAGGTCATGCCCTGCGGGCCGCCGCCCGGCACCAGGCCGATGTGCTGGCCCTCGGCGTCATAGCCGACGTAGTAGTCGGCGTCGGCCGTGGGCTCGACGCCCAGCAGCGCCGTGTAGACGGGCTTGGCGGCCGCGAGGTCGGAGACCGGATGCAGCACCGTCTTGATTCCCTGCGTGGTTGTGGCAGTCATGCTCGCTCCTGAAGGTCGTGGGTCGCGGTCGGCCCAACACTAGGCACGGCCTTCCCGGCGCGCTTCTCTATTCCTGATCGCTGCGAGCGAGCGTTATTTGCGGTTGCCCGTCACGGCGAGGCCGACGCCGAGTCCGACGAGCATCACGCCGCCCGTCGCGCTGAGGCGCTCGAGGCGCTTCGGGGAGCGGCCGAACCAGTGGCGCGCGGTCCCCGAGAAGATTCCCCACAGGCTGTCCGAAAGGAACGCGATCGCGATGCAGATCGCCCCGAGCGTCAGCAGCTGCAGCGTGTCGTGGCCCTGCGCGCGGTCGATGAACGGCGGCAGGATCGCGGTGAAGATGACTAACCCCTTGGGATTTGTGACACCGACGATGAACCCCTCGCGTATCGCCGTGCGCAGGCGCCGCGGCGCGATCGAGCCGGACGTGAGGATCCCGGCGAGCTCGTGACGGTGGCGGATCTTCTGGATGCCGAGGAAGGCGATGTAGGCGGCGCCGGCGAGCTTCAGCACCTCGTAGAGGGTGTCCGAGCTCGCGATCACGGCGCCGAGGCCGAACGAGACGAGGATCAGCTGCGTGGCGAACCCGCAGCAGTTGCCGAGCACCGTCGAGATCGCGGCGCGGCGCCCGAGCGCGAGGCCGCGGCTGACGACGAACATCACGCTCGGCCCGGGGATCAGGATCACGAGGTAGACCGTGACCAGGAACTCCCAGAGGTGGGCGGTCGGAAGCATCGCCCGACTTTAGAGCCCCAGACGGGCGCGCATCACCGCGACGGCCTGGGGGTTCGAGTCGACGAGCACGAAGCGGCGGTCGAGCTTCTGGCAGACCGCGCCGAGCGTGCCCGAGCCCGCGAAGAAGTCAAGGCACCACCCGCCCGGGCGCGAGGACGCGGCGACGATCCGCCGCAGCACCCCCTCCGGCTTCTGCGTCGGGTAGCCGGTTCGCTCCGATCCGGAGGTCGCGACGATCGTGTGCCACCAGGTGTCGGTGGGGCGCTTGCCGCGCGCCGCCTTCTCCACGCCGACCAGCCCGGGCGCCATGTAGGGCTCGCGATCGACGTCGTCGGCGTTGAAGATCTGGCGGTCGCGCTCGCGCACGTAGACGAGGATCGTGTCGTGCTTGGCGGGCCAGCGCCGCGTCGGCTTGGCGCCGTAGTCGTAGGCCCAGACGATCTCGTTGAGGAAGCAGTCGCGGCCGAAGATCCGATCGAGGGCGACCTTCACGTAGTGGGCCTCGCGGTAATCGATGTGGAAGTAGAGCGTGCCGCTCGGGGTCAGGAGGCGCCTGGCTTCGTGCAGACGCGGCTCGAGGAAGGCGAGGTAGTCGTCGAAGTCGTCTCCGTATGAGGACTCAGAGAGGAGCTT
>DATGHN010000408.1:0-4535 GCA_035308005.1 Solirubrobacteraceae bacterium | reverse complement strand
TTGCGCTCATGGCTCCTCCTGGTTGCCTTGGTCGGCTTCGCTGCCTTGACCGACGTGGGGCGCGGGGCGGGACTGAGGAGGTTGTGCGGCGAGGGACTGAGAAAGAAAGAAGGACCGCGACGCTAGCGATCGCAGGCGTCGCCGCTGGGGGCGGCAGCGCTCAGCGCCAGGGCGCCGTCGCCGCGGACGCAGTCGCCCCCGGGGGCAACTGCAATAGCGCGACGGAGAAAGCGTCCGCCGCGTCGCCGCCGCGCAGCGACGGCGGCAGCGCCGGAAGCCCAAGCGCTCGCAGGTCCCCGCGGTGGAGGGCCACCTCGTCGGCGATCCGAATCGCCTCCCGGCCCGGGCGCCGCCATCGACTCGGGTCGACGCCGATCTGCGCCAGCGATGCCGTCACGACGCGATCGGCGACCGCCGCGACGGTCCGCGCTCGCCCGCCATCCGAGCAGACGACGACGACCGCGGGCGGCCCACCGGCGCGCTGGTAGCGCCCGACGACGCGCCACCACCCCGCAAGCAGATGGTCGTAGGCCTCGAGAACGGCCGTGACGCCGCGGTCACCCGGATCGAGGACGACGAGGAGGTCTCGTGCCGGACCTTCGCCGTCGCGCAGCGAGGCGACGGCGGCCGGGCGGACCGGGGCGAAGCGCTCGACCTCGACTCGCCTGCCGCTGCCTAGCGTGACGAGGAAGTCCCGCCCGATCAGGCCGCCCTCGAAATCGAGCGTGGCGGGTCCGGCGCCCTTCGGCGCAAGGCCCGCCCGACCGGGGCCGAGGATCTCGATGACCGAACCGCAGGCTGCGGCTTCGAGCGCAAGCAGCCAGCCGACGACGTGGACGTCGCAGCGAAGCCCGGGCATCTCGGCCTCGACGAGCTCCGGGGCGCGGCGGCCGGGAATCTCGAGAACGCCGATCGCACGGTCGGTTGCCGTGCAGCAGAGCGGCACGCCGCCGCCATCGTCGCGGTGGAGCTGAAAGCGGGCGACGAAGCCCGCGTCGGCCAGGCGCTTGACGTGGCGCTGCGTGACCGTCAGCGAACGGCCGGGATGGAAGCGGCGATGGATCTGGGTGGAGAGGGCGCAGCGAGCGCCGATCAGCCACTCGAGCAGCTCGCGGTCGGCAGGAGCCGGCGGCCGGCTCCCCTCGGCGGGACGCGACGCCACGACGCGCCAGCGTTTCGCGGCGTCGAACGCGACGAGTTCCGCAAAGCCAGCAGGAACCGGCGGAGCGGGTGTTGTCGCAGTCGCCCGTGGGGGCGCCTGCGTGATCGCCGGATGGGGCGACTGCACGCCGGGCGTGGGAGCCGGGGGCAGGCTGCGCGCGCTGCTCGACGGTGACGGCTGGGAGCGGCCGGAGCGAGCGGGATCGCCGATCGGCGCGGTGGCCCCTGCGCGCGCCTGCGTGAGTGCTCTTCGCGGCGGCGCTGCGACGTTTGCAGTCGCCCAGGGAGGCGACTGCACGAACTCCCGCCGCCGCGGTGCCGCACGCGCACTCGCCGCGGAGCCCGCGCGCAGGCGCTCGCGCCAGGCCGTGAAGTCGAGCGAGCTCGCCGGCGGCGCCGGATTGGCGAGCTCGCGACCACCACGGTCACGCTGCGCACGCATGTGCCACTCGATCGTTTCGTGGTCGAGCGCGAGCGGGACCGTCGTGCCGATGAACGGGCGCTCCCGGCCGGCGGCGGTCGTCCAGCTGGCGATCGCTGTGTGGCGCGGCAGGTGCAGGCGAACGTCCGGTGAGGCGAGCGTCGCGAGCTGGCGATCGGCCGCCCTGATCTGGTCGGAGAAATCGGACATCAAGAGCGCCGCGGCGTCGCGCGCGTCGCTGGCCGACGCGGTCGCGAACAGGACGCGGTGCGCAAACAGCGCATCCAACTGCTCGCGCAGCTCGGGCTCCCACTGCGAGTCGGTCTGCCAGCAGGCGACCGTCTCGAGCCCGGCCGAGCGCTTCAGCGCGAGCGTCTGGGCGAACGCCGCGTTGATCGCCACCGGCGCCTCGTCGACCTTGAGCGCGACCGCGCGACGGGCTTCACTCGGCGTGCGGTCCTGGACGCGGCTGAGCGCCGCGTCGAGCATTCCGAGCAACAGCTGCATCAGCACCGACACATTCCCGGCGCCGATCTCCCCCAGCGCGCCGCGGACGACGAGGACCTCGCTGCGCTCGATCAAGCGATCGAAGTCGATCTGATGCGAGTCGTTGAGGAGAACCCGCTTGACGGCCGGCGAGTTGAGCACGCGCGCCAGCTTGTTCGCCGGCGCGTCGAGCTTCGCCGTCGTCGCCGCCCTCGCGTCTGCGAGCTGCGCCGGAAGCTCGCTGGCGAAGAAGCGCGCGATCTCCGCGTAGGCCGGAAGCTCGACGAGCCGGTCGGCCACCGCGGCCCGAAAGGCCGTTCCCTCCTCGCCGACCTCGAGCAGGCGAGCGACATCCCAGAGCGTCACCGGGCCCCCGCAGGCGAGCGCCGCGATGACCGCGTTGCGCAGGTAGCGGTCGGAGCTCCCGCGTACCTCACCCTCGCCGCTCGCGGGTTTCGTCTAGCCGCGACCTCACCCTCCCGCCGTTCGTTGAGGCGATCGCCTGATATGGCGTCGACGATCGAGCCAAAGAAGCCGACGCGCGTGGGCGGCGGAAGACGACGGATGCAGGCGGCGCCGGTGACGGTCCGCCGGGCCGACGGGTCGGTCGAGGTGGTTCCTCAGTCGCGGTTCGATCGGGAGGCCGAGCGGGCGCGTCTGCTGCGACTACAGCAGGCGCTGATGGCCGAGAAGCTCTAGCGCAACCGATCCTTGCGCCGCCGTGGTCCATCGACCACACTGGGCGACGTGAATGCCGAACGTCTCAACGCTCTCGCGCGAACGCTGAAGAAGGAGATCGCGGCGACGAACTACCCGGCGCTCATAGCGCAACTCGCCGACCAGCTCTCGGCGGTCGCGCGCGAGCCGATGCAGCCCGCGCATCAACAGAATGCGAACGGGCTGCGAGAACAGCTAGAGACGGCGCTGAGGGAGTCACCGACGAACTCGTACTCGCCTGCCTGGCGACAGACGCTCTCCGAGCTAGGCGTCGCGAATCTCGTCGGGAACGGTCTACTCGCCCAGGTGAACGCCGTTTACGCTCGTAGCGCCGTAACGCCCGCGACGGCCGCGGAAGCGATGGCGCCTCTTGCCGAACTCGTCAGGCGGCTCGATGTCGCGGTCGACGGGCTCATCGGCGGCTTCGATTTCTTCGAAATCGGTGCCGAGGAGCTTGACCCGGGCGAGTTCGAGATCGGCTTCCTCATCCCGCGCGTCGAGGTAGACGACGACCTCGAAGGACTCGGCCGGGAGTTTCAGGCGCTCTGGCGGATCCTCGCCCCGTTCGTCGAGATCACGACCGGCAGCCGTCCCGACATGAAGGTGCGGTCGATCTCGTCGTCCGAGTTTCAGGTGTTTCTCCATGCGCTCCCCGAGACGGCTGCGCTGGTCGCCGTCACCGTCGAGAGGCTGATCGCGGCCTGGTCGAACATCATGAGCATCCGCGTCGCCTACGCCCAGCTAGAGCAGGCGAACGTGTCCGAGGAGCGGTTGAAGCAGATCGCCGAGGAGGCGGACGAGCGGATGGGGGCGGAGATCGACGTGATCGTTGGGGACGTGCTGAAGCGTGTCAAGGCGACCGACGGCCGCGTGAACGAGCTTCGTACTGAGATGACGCGCTCGCTGTCCGAACTCGCCGACCGCATCGACCGCGGCTACAACGTGCAGGTGGAGGTCGGCGAGCTTCCGGAGGCGCAGGAGGACGACAGCAAGGAGACCACGGCCGAGCTTGCGAAGCTGCGGAAGTGGAGGGACGCGGTCCTAGCGGCCCAGCCGCAGCTTGCGTTTATGAACGAGACGGGCAAGCCGATTTTGCACCTTGCGCAGCATGCCGAGGCGGCGCCGAGCAGCGACGATGGCAAGCCGGATACGGACGCGGCGCGTCCGACTCCGCGTCGTCGGACGCGTAAGCCAGCGGCCACGGAGGCGGCCGAGGAGGGCAAGGAGGGGTCGTAGCGCCCCCCCGAGTGTTGGGAGGCTGTGCGGCGGCCGTACGGCTGGCCTCCGGAGTAAAGAGTCCTGCCGGTTACTTGACGCGCGAGCGGAAGGGCGATATGAGTTCGCGCGACTCCACAGGGAGACACGCAGTACGCACCCGCGACCACTACAACGCGGAGGTCTCCCTCCTTATGGCAGTCCCAGAGCAGGCACCAGCAGCACCGTCGTACCCGCTGAAGTCGAAGTCAGCCGAATGGCTGGCGGAGCAGGCGGAGATGATCACGCTCGAAGGTCGAGCCGGTGACGCCGCGACGACCGCCGCGTACGAGCATTACCGGCGCGCAGGCGCACGGCTCGTACAGGTGAAGGTCGAGGTCGGTCACGGCCACTTCGGCCGCTGGCTCGACGCCAACTTTCCGTGGACCCAGCGCACCGCCGAACGTTGGATGGCGGAGGCAACAAAGTCGACACGCATGTCGGATTTGACGACCGCCGCCGCCGGGGAGGGCGTGCGCCGCGCGACGCGCCGGAA
>DATGHN010000407.1:0-2860 GCA_035308005.1 Solirubrobacteraceae bacterium | reverse complement strand
AGCTACGCCGGCAATCCGGCCGGCGAGGACCCCAACTCCGAGCATCCGCAGCTGGTCAAGCTGATCATCGCGGGGGCAATCGACGCGTTTGGCGACGGGCCGTTCGCGTGGCGCATCGGCAGCGTCGTGTTCGGTATGGCCGCGATCGTCGGGATGTGGGCGCTCGCGCTCGCTGCGGGGGCACGCCGCTGGACGGCGCTGCTCGCCGCGACGCTGATGGCGGCGGACAACCTGATGATCGTGCAGAGCCGAATCGGCACGCTCGACATCTACGTCGTCGCGTTCATGGTGTGGGCGGCCGCCGCCTACCTGCGACGGAGACCGGTGATCGCGGGCGTGATCCTCGGCGTCGGCTCGACGGCCAAGCTCGTCACGCCGTACCTGCTGGCGGTGCTCGTCATCTTCGAGCTCATCCGGCACCGCCGCGAGGTGCTGCGTGCCGCGGGCGCGACGCTCGCGATCGTCGCCGGCGTCGGGACGGCGGTCTACCTCGGCGTGCTCGGACTCTTCGACCGGATCGCGCCACCGTATGACCCGCAGACGGGCACGACGATCAGGGCCGGTCCAATCGCCCACACCGAGCACATGTTCGCCTACGCCGCGGGGCAGACCAGCCCGCATGGGCCCACGGGGATCGCCTCGTATCCCTGGGCCTGGCTGATCGACCTCAAGCCGATCCTCTACCTCAACGTCACCGTCACCGCCGGCAAGGTGAGCACGTCGACCGTGCACTTCCTCGGGTTCATCAGCCCGCCGATCCTGCTCTTCGCGCTGCCCGCCCTGGGGATAGGCGCGTTCGCCGCCTGGCGGCACCGCGATGAGCTCGGCGGCTTCGCCGCTGCATGGTTCCTCGGGACCTGGCTTCCGTTCGCGGCGCTCAGCATCTTCTGGCTGCGGACCTCCTACCTCTATTACATGGTCATCGTCATGCCCGGCATCTACCTCGCCGTTGCGCGCCTCTTCACCCGTCCGCGGATGCCGCGAACGGCGACCGGCATGTTCCTGCTGCTGGTGCTCGCGGCCGCCGTGCTGACCTACCCGTTCCTCGCCGTCCCGGCGAAGATCTGAGCCGTTCTGAGCCGCCCTGCCGCCCGAAACGGGAGAATGTGCACGTGCACCGAACGCCGCGCATGACGCTCGCCGCGCTGTCCGCCGCGGCCCTGCTCGTGGCGGCCGGGGCGGCGGCCGGCGGAACCGCGCTGGGCGACTCGAGCTCGGCGCCGTGCGGTGCCGCAACCGCCACGACCGTGCAAGCGGTCGTCGGCTCGGTCGCGAACAACATCTACCGTGGTGAGCTGATCGGCGGCGAGGTGTTCGCGAACGCGAACCGCGTGGCGGGCTCGACGCGGCTGCTCGCCGCGGTCGCGAGCGGGCGGCGCTCCGCCGTGTACGGCGCGGTGCATGCCCTCGTGTACCACCCGATCTGGCACATCGTGCGCCTGCGCGTCCTCGACGCCGCCGGCCACGTGCTCGCCGATGTCGGCGGCCCCTTCATCATCGCCCCGGTCGCCGGCGTGCTGCGCTCGGGCGGGCGGACGATCGGGAGCTTCCTGATGTCCGTGCAGGACGACGTCGGCTTCACCAAGCTCGAGACCCACGCGGCCGGCGACCCGATCGGCATCTACTACCAGGGAGGGCTCGTCGCCTCGCTCGGGGCGCACTTCCCGGCGCTGGCGCCGAGCACGGCCACGATGACCGTCAGGTCGGTCGTCTACAGCGTCATCCACGAGAGCTACAACGCCTTCCCGAAGGGGACGCTGACCGCGGTGATCCTCGTCCCGCCTCCGCCCGCCGCGTGGGCGAGCCAGACCTGCATCGCCGTGACGGCGGCAGAGATCGGGCACGTCGCAAAGCGCCTCTCGGACCGCTTTCACCCGCTGGATGCGAGCTACGCGAAGTTCGCCGAGGTCGTGCACGACGACACGGGGGCGGCGGTCATCCTGCGCATCGGGTTGCGGCCGATCGCCGGGAGCCAGGGCATCGGGCCGCCGGTCATTCCGCTCAGCGGGCCGGTCGCCTATGAGGGCAAGCCCTTCTGGGTGTTCTCGTTCGCGCCGACGCCCCCGGCGCGGATCTACCTGCTCGTCCCGGTCGCGATCTCGACGACGACGACGTCCACGACGACCTCGACCGGCTGAGAAGCACGGTCAGCGCGTCACGCCGCCGAGGTGCGGCGAGTGGATCGCGCGCGAGATCACCGCGGCGAAGACGCGCGCCCCCGCCGGCGAGGTGTGCGTGCCGTCGACGACCATTCCGGGGTCGGCGCTCGCGTCATACCAGTCCGCGATCGTCGCCTGGTGCCAGCCGGCGACCGTCTGGAGCAGCTCGCTGTTGACCTCGCTCTGCCAGGTCGTGTCAACGCGCACGTTGACGATCACGACGAGCGGCACGCCGGCGAGCGCCTGCTTGAGCCGCTGGGCGTCGGCGTAGTAGACCGGGCCGTTGTCGCCGATGTGGACGATCACGCGACGCGGCAGCGAGCCCTCGGCGCGGTAGGCGTAGAGCCGCGCGATCGTCGCCTCGGGCTGGCGCGAGACGACCGCATCGATGCGCAGCTCGGGCCCGAGCGCCGACTCCAGCTCGGTCGAGGCGCCGAGCATCACGGAGTCGCCGACGGCGAGGATCGGGCCGCCGCGCGGGATCGGTGGGCGCGCCACCGGATGGTGGCGGTGCACCGTGTGGTGTCCGGTCGGCGGCGGTTGCGCCGGAAAGGTCTCGTGGCGGTCGACCGGGGTCGAGATGAAGCCGGGCGGCAGCACGAGGTGACCCGCGGCCCGCCTTGAGCTCGCGAGGGCCTGGCGCGTGATCCCGGGCGGCAGCGCCGCGACGCCCTCGGGCGTGAGCGCGACCAGCCCGAGCA
>DATGHN010000406.1:0-27951 GCA_035308005.1 Solirubrobacteraceae bacterium | reverse complement strand
CTCCGCGAACTGGCCGCCCTTGCCGCAGCGGGCGAGCTGACGACGCGGGTCGCCGAGACCTACCGCCCGGAGCAGGCGGCCGAGGCCTACCGGCGCCTTGAGGCCGGCGGCGTGCGCGGGCGCCTCGTCTTCGTCTTCTGAGGCGTGCAATAGAGTCGGGCGCAGTGCAATCGGTTCCCGCGCTGTCGCTGCGCGCTCTTACGAAGCGCTATGACGACGGCCTGCTCGCCCTCGACAGCTTCGATCTGGAGATCCCCGCCGGGGAGTTCTTCGGCCTGCTCGGTCCCAACGGCGCCGGCAAGACGACGCTGATCAGCGCGATCTGCAATCTGATCCGGATCACAGCGGGGGAGATCCTGATCTTCGGCGTCACCCATCGCGACCCCGCGGCTCGGCGGATGATCGGCCTCGCCGAGCAGGACGTCAACCTCGACCGCTTCCTGGACGTCGAGGAGACGCTCGTCTACCACGGCGGCTACTACGGGATGACGCGCGCCGACGCGCGCCGGCGCGCGCGCGAGATGATGGACGTCTTCGACCTGCGCTCGAAGGCCGGCGTGCGCGCGCCCGCCCTCTCGGGCGGGATGCGCCGCCGCCTGCTCCTCGCCCGGGCGCTGATGCACGAACCGCCGCTCGTGATCCTCGATGAGCCGACGGCCGGCGTCGACTTCGAGCTGCGCCTCGAGCTGTGGCGCTACATCCGCCGCCTTCACTCCCAGGGCACGACGATCCTCTTGACGACGCACTACCTCGAGGAGGCCGAGGAGCTCTGCGAGGACATCGCGCTGATCCGCGGCGGACGCCTGCTCGCGCGCGACAGCGCGCCGGCGCTGCTTGCGGAGTGGGGCGGGGACTCGCTCGCCGACGTCTACGTCAAGGCGATGGCGTCGTGAGCTCGGCGGCGCTCTCGATGTCCGAACGCCGCGGCCTCGCGGCGCTGACGACGCGCGAGGTGCATCGCGTGCTGAAGCTCTGGACACAGACGATCGCCGCTCCGGTCGTCGCGGCATTCCTCTTCATCCTCGTCTTCGGGCTCTCACTCAGCGGGCGGATCCGCGAGGTCGACCACGTCCCCTACCGCGAGTTCATCGTCCCCGGGCTGATCATCATGGCGATGGTCCAGAACGCCTACGCCAACAACTCCTCGTCGGTCTTCCAGGCGCGCCTCGACCGCTACCTCAACGACGTCCTCGCCTCGCCGATGCGCAACTGGGAGATCAACCTCGGGCTCTCCCTCGGCGGCGCGGTGCGCGCGATCGTCGTCGGCGTCGTCCTCGCCGCGGTTTCGATGCCGCTGACCGGCGTGCCGCTGCGCGATCCGCTGATCCTGGCGCTGGCCGTCGTGCTCGGCGTGACGCTGTTCTCCTCACTCGGGGTCGTCGTCGGCATCTACGCGAAGACCTGGGATCACGCCGGCTTCGTGCAGAACATCGTGATCGTCCCGCTGAGCTTCCTCGGCGGCGTGTTCTACGCCGTCACGCGGCTGCCCTCGCCGTGGCGCGAACTCTCGCACGCCAACCCGATCTTCTATCTCGTCCAGGCGTTCCGCTACGGCTTCCTCGGCTCAAGCGACATACCGGTCGCCCTCGCGCTTGGCGTGACGGCGGCGCTGACGGTCGCCACCGTCGCCTGGAGCGCCTGGCTCTTTTCGAGCGGGCGCAAGCTCAAGCCCTGAGCGCTACGGCGCGGGGGCGCCGGCGAGCACGGCGATGACGCCGATCGCGCCCGCGGCGAGCAGCGTCTCGACCACGCCGCGGCGTGCGAGCAGCAACGCGACTGCCGCCGCCGCTAGCAGCGCGAACTGCCAGTCCTCGCGCAGTGCGCCCGCGAGCAGCACCGCGGCGCCGAGAATCGCCCCGATCGCGGCGGGGCCGGCGCCCTGAAGGAACGCTTGCGCCGAGGCGTTTGCGCGCAGGCGCTCGAAGCGGCGGCCGCCGAGAATCACGAAGCCGAACGACGGCGTGAAGGCGACCAACGCCGCGAGGACGCCGCCAAGCACGCCGTGTGCGGCGTAGCCGACGGCGGCGACGGTGGCGACGACCGGTCCCGGCGTGATCTGACCGAGCGCGACAGCGTTGAGGAACTGGGCGTTGGTCATCCAATGGAAGGCGTGGACGGCATCGCCCTGCATCAGCGGGATGATCACGAAGCCGCCGCCGAACGACAGCGCGCCGACCTTCAGCGCCGTCCAGACGAGCGACCCCAGGCCGCCGATGTGGACGGCGACAAGCGGCCCGCCAAAGGCCGCCGAAGCGGGCGAGCGGGCGCGGACGACGGCGAGCTCGGCGGCGCCGCAGGCCAGGAGGACGAGAACGAGGTAGGCGCCGATCAACGCCGCCGCCAGCGCGCCGGCGACGATGTAGGCCGCCCAGCGCACGGCGTGGCCCCGGGCGCGCGTGTAGCTCGGCCCGATCAGGCTGCGTGCTGCAGCTGCCGCGACGGCGGCCACGGCGGCGCCGGCTCCGGCGCCCGCGCCGCGAATCCAAAGCGGCGGCGAGTGGGCGAGAAATGCGACCGAGAGCGCGAGAATCACGACCACGGCGGGGGCGATGAACCCAAGGCCTCCGACGAGTGCCCCGGGGATGCCGCCGACGCGATAGGCGCAGAAGATCGCAAGCTGCGTCGAGGCCGGCCCGGGCAGCATGCCGCAGGCCGCGTTGGCGTCCTCGAACTCTCGCGCGTCGAGCCACGCCTCGCGCTCGACCACGAGCCTGCGAAGCAGCGCGATGTGCGCGGGCGGGCCGCCGAAGCCGCTCAGGCCGATCCACGTCCAAGCCCGTGCGACCGTGCCCAGCGAGGCAACCGGGCGCTCGTGCACTCCGGCTCTAGTGCGCGCGCAGGCGCGTTTCGAGATTGGCCTCGACGGCCGACCACTCGCTGTCGAGGATCGAGTAGACGGCGCTCGAGCGCCGCGAGCCGTCCCAGAGGATTCGGTGTTCGCGGATGATTCCCTCAAACTGCGCCGGCAGCGCCGCCAGCGCGCGGCGCGAGCGCTCGTTTTGCTCGTGGGTCCAGAAGTCGACGCGCTGACAGCCGAGTACGGCGAAAGCGTGGCGGAGCATCAGCAGCTTGGCCTCGACGTTGGCGCCGCTGTTCCAGACCGCCGGCGAGAGCCACGTCCAGCCGATCTCAAGCGCCGCGTGCTCGGGATGAACCGTCATGAAGCTGGTCGAGCCGATCGCTTGGCCGCTCGTTGTGTCAAGCGTCGCGAAGGGCGAGCGCTCGCCGCGCTCGGATGCTTCGAGGCTCGACTGTAGCCAGGCATCGACGGCCGCGGGCGTCGACATGTCGGCGCTCCACCATTCCCAGGCCTCCTGTGCTCGCGCCGCCTCGACAATCGCGTCGCGATGTTCGAGCGCCAGCGGCTCGAGGGTCACGATCCGGCCTTCAAGGCGCGGCTTCAGGTCCCACACGCGGCCATCTTCGCAAGCGCCCGCCGCGCGCGGGTTCTCAGCTTCTTCACGCGACGCCGTCGGAGCGGCGTCGGCGCGACGCGCGCCGCGTGCTCTCGACCGGCGGTTGGCTAGTGCGCGGCGAGGCTCGTGGCGATTGCGCCGCTCTGAACCCAGCTGCGCACGATGTCGCGCATCGAAAGGATGCCGACCAGCTCGCCGCCGTCGGTCACCAGCACGTGGCGGAAGCCGCCGGCCGTCATCTGCTCCGCGGCGCGCGCCAGCGGCCAGTCGGGCGCGGCGTAGACGACCTGGGCGGTGAGGTGGGCGCCAACGAGCTCGCTGTCGAGGTCCCCGCCGGCGGCAACGCAATGAAGGACGTCTCGCTCGGTGACGATGCCCGGCGCCGGCAGTTCAGGGTCGATCACGACAGCGGCGCCGGTGTGCCCCTCGGCCATCCGGCGCGCCGCCTCGCGCATCGTGTGACCGGTGCCAACGGTCACGCCCACTGGATTCATCGCCTCGCCTACAAACGTCATTGGGTCGCTCCTTCCTCGCTGTCGGGGAGTCCCTGGGATGCGGAACGGGTCGCGCTGGGCGTTGCCGAGCGGTTCGCGGGATGGGGCGGATCCCGCCGCTCCGCGCTCGATCCTCAACGCCGCGGGCCGTGCCGCAGCTCGGCTACCCGAGAATCGATTGTAGCAATCGCCACGTTACTTTGCTACATCCGTCACAAGATCTTGACGGGATACCCTAGCCCGGGCCATGCGTGTCGCACTTGCATTGGGCGCCGGCGGGATCGTCGGCGCCGCTTGGATGATCGGCGCTCTTGACGCGCTCGAGCAGCACGGCGGCCTACGGCCGGCCGACACCGCCGAGGTTCTCGGCACCTCGGTTGGCTCGCTGATCGCAGTCATGCTCGCCGCCGGCGTGCCGACCAAGGCGATGGCCGCCTACGCAAACGGCGAGCTCGACGGAGCGCTCGAGCCGCTCGCCGACCACGACGCCACGGCAATTCGGCTGACGCGCCTGCCGCTTCCGCTGCGTCCCGGCTCGCTGTCGATGGCACTGCGCGCCCGCGACGGCGCCGGACGCCTGACCGGCCTTCTGCCGCGCGGCGCTGTCAGCACCGCCGCGATCGCCTCGCTGGTCGATCGCGTCGTCGGCGAGCGCTGGCCGCGCGGGGAGCTCCGCATCGTCGCGTGCGAGTACGCAAGCGGCGAGCGCGTCGAGCTCGGACCAGGCCGCGCGCCCGACTGCGTGCCGGCCACGGCGGTCGCTGCCTCCTGCGCGATCCCCGGGCTCTACGAACCGGTTGCGATTGGCGGGCGCGACTACGTCGATGGCGGCATCCACTCGCACTCCAACCTCGACCTGCTCGCCGGCTCGGAGCTCGACGCGGTGATCGCGCTTAACCCGATGTCGACCGGCGCCTGGGTCGGCGGCGGCGGGTTGCGAGAGCGCGCGGCGGCGCTTCGCCGGAGGCGCTCGGCGGCGCGTCTCGCGGTCGAGGCGCAGCATCTACGCGCCGCGGGCGTGCAGGTGCTGGTGCTCGAGCCGGCGTTTTCAGACATCGCGGCGATGGGGCCGAACATGATGGCCCGCGACCGTCGCGGCGAGGTGATCGAAGCGGGCCGTGCGAGCACCGCGCGGGCGCTTCGCCGCCTCGGCCGCAAGCGGCTCCGACTGCTCGGACTGACGCCCGGCTAGCGTGTCAGGCGGTCAGCGCCGCGGCCATCTCGTCGAAGGCGCGGACGTAGTCGTCGATCGCCTCCGGCGTATGGGTGACCGAGAGGGTCCATTCCTCCTCGCGGCCGGGCGTCATGTAGATACCGCGGTTCATGTTCCAAAGCCAGGCGAGCTCTGTGACTGCCACGTCCTGGTTGGCCTTGAAGGTCTCGTAGTCGACGATCCGCTCGGTCGAGAAGGTTACGCAGCCCTTCGAGCCAACGCCGATCGCATAGCCGGGGAGTTGGTGGCGCTCGATGACGGCCTCGCAGCCCGCGACGATCCGGTCGTTGAGGGCGTCGAGGTGGCGGTAGGCGTCGGCGGTCAGGACCTGCTCGAGGCTTGCGCGGGCTGCGGCCATCGCCAGCGGATTGCCGTTGTAGGTGCCGACCTGGTAGACGCTGCCGTCCTCGACGACGCTCATTACGTCCTCCGTCGCCCCGATCGCGCCCGAGGGCAGCCCGCCGCCGAGCGTCTTGGCGAGCGTGACCATGTCGGGCTGCACGCCGAAGCGCTCCGTCGCGCCGCCCGAGGCGATCGCGAGGCCGGTCTTGACCTCGTCGAAGATCAGCACGATCCCGTGGCGCGCCGTGATGTCGCGGACCTCCTCGAGATAGCCGGGCTCGGGGAGCACGACGCCGAGGTTCATCATCGCCGCCTCCATGATCACGCAGGCCGGCTTTCGCCCCTCGCGCTCGAGCGCCCCGATGCGGCGCTCCATCGCCTGAGCATCGTTGAAGGGGACGGGGATCGTCAGCTCCACGACGGCCTGCGGAATGCCGGCGCCGTAGGGCAGGGAGGCGAGGTTGTCGCGGTCGCCGATCCGGTCGTAGGGCACGCCGATCGAGACCATCACCGCGTCGTGATGGCCGTGGTAGGAGCCAAAGATCTTGACGATCGTCTCGCGGCCGGTCAGTCCGCGCGCGATCCGGATCGCGTCCATCGTCGCCTCCGAGCCGGAGTTGACGAACCGCCAGCGCGGCAGCTTGAAGCGCTCCTTGAGGTCCTCGGCGACGGCGATCGTGTCCTCCGTCACGGCGGCGAAGTGGGTGCCGAGCGCGACGCGTTCGCGGACTGCGGCGACGATCGCTGGATGGGCGTGTCCCTGGACCATCGAGCCGAAGCCGTTGTGGAAGTCCCAGTACTCGTTTCCGTCGACGTCGCGCACACGCGGTCCGTCGCCGTCGACGAGGTAGATCGGCCAGGGGTCGCGCGACTGGTAGGAGGACGCGACGCCTCCGCTCAGCGACTGGCCCGCGCGGGCGTACATCGCCTCGGAGCCCTTCGTGCGCTCGTTCAGAGCAGCGAGCTCGCGATCGATCAGCTCATCGACGCGCCGGCGGTCGAGGACCACGGGGCTTGAGACCGGCATCTGCGCTCACCTCCTGGCGGGCGAGGCCACCCGCGGTCGACCGCCTCGACACGCAGCTTAGACGGCGCGGCGCCTGGCCTCGGGGCGGCCGGGTTAGACTGAGCGGCTCCGTGGGGGACTGGTGTATCGGTAACACGGTGGTCTCCAAAACCGCAGCGTCAGGTTCGACTCCTGGGTCCCCCGTCTCCGGAGCAGCGAGCAACGCCATTGCCTTCCCTGCTCAGCGCGAGCCTCTCTCGAGGCGGCGTGCAAGTCACGTCCTGGGCATTCAGCCAGCACGTCCGCGACGTTGCTATGGGGCGCCGTCGATGCGAGCCGTCGGCGCCCTGTAACAACGCGATAGTCGAGAGCTTCTGGGGTCGCATGCAGGTCGAGCTGCTCCACCGCCGCTGCTGGATAACCCTGATCAGTTCGGGGCGTTCTCGAGGCTGAGTAGTGGAGCGCGGGCGGCGAGGTGCGCAGCCGCGAGTGCGCGCCAGGGGCGCCACCGCTCTGCCACGTCCTCGAGAGCGCCGCTCGGTCCGGCACCGATCAGCCGCAGCGCCGTGCCCACCTGTGGATCAGCGTGCGGGAACGCGTCGTGATAGCCGAGACGCAGCGCGATCATCTGGGCGGTGCCGGCGTCGACCTCTGGAACCGCCGTCAGCGCGGAGACCAACTCGTCAAGGCTGGCCTCCCCGTCGAGTTGAACGACGCCGCTCGCGACCGCTGAGGCGAACTTGCTGACGGTGCTTGAGACGGCGATCGGCATTTGGCAGGCGGTCAGATTGGCGTCGGCGAGGGTGGCGGCTGACGGAAAGACGTATTTAAGGCCGTGCGGGAGCCCGGGAACGTGGGTGGCGTGGGAGCGGAGGATCGCCGCGAGGGCGTCGCGGGTGGACGCGGGGTCAAGTTCCTGGCTGATGACCGCGTGAACGCCGACTTCGAACGGACCCCAGGCTCCCGGGACGCGAACGCCCGCCTGCCGCGTGACCAGACTGCCGAGCAAGGGATCGGTCGCGAGCAGCGTCTCGCCCGCGGTGGTGTCGGTGTCGATGCCGAGCATGCGGGTGGTGCGTTCGACGACGTGGATGAGGCCTTCCCAGTAGGGGAGGTGGGTGTGCAGAAGAAGGTGGTCGGGACCGCCTGCTTCGAGTTCAAGCAGGCCGGGGTCGCCGTCGAGGACGATCGTGCGTCGGTAGCTGCGGTCGTCTACCGATTCGACGCCTGGGATCGCTCTTTGTGCGAGGAAGCGCAGGGTGGCGTCCCAGTCATACGGCGGTTCGAACGGGATTCGCAGTGTGAGGCCGCCATCGGCGACGAGCCGGTCGTGCCGGCGGCGGCGTGCACGCAGGTCGCGGGGCGAGGAGCGGAAGACGTCGCGCATCGCGCGGTTGAAGTGCCTGACGCTGCCAAAGCCCGACGCGAGCGCGACCTGCGTGATGGTCAGATCGGAGTCGTCGAGCAGCCGTCGGGCGAAGTGCGCGCGTCGCGAGTATGCGAGTTGGGTCGGCGTCACGCCGAGGTGTTCGTTGAACAGCCGACGCAAATGGCGCGCCGATACTCCGAGGTGATGGCCGAGCGCTGTCTCGGTGTCTTCGTCGAGTGCGCCGGCGATGATCTGCTGGACGGCGCGGCAGACCAGTTCGGGCGACCTCGCGCTGACCGCGCCGGCAACACGATATGGCCGGCATTTAAGACAAGCGCGATATCCGGCTGCTTCGGCCGCGGCGGCGAGCTCGAACGTCACGACGTTCTCTGCCCGCGGCCGCGCACCGCAGCCCGGACGGCAGTAGATGCCCGTGGTTCGGACTGCAGAGAACGTGGTCATCTACGACCTTGTAGCCGCTGGGCGGACGGCGCGCTCGCCGGATCCGGACACGATTCGCAGCGTCTGTCCGCATCCGGCCAGTTCTCGACCGGATCTGACCAGATATGCCCGGCCGATCGGTAGATCATCGATGCCGTCCACTGCGCGCCAGCGCATTCAGATAGGAGGCATCGATGCTGTGCAAAGTCTTCCCGATTGAGCTCAAGCCGGGCTGCCAGGCCCAGGCCGAGGCGGTCGTGCTCCAGTTTGCGCCGATCGGACCGGCGCAGGAGCCTGGCACCCTCTCGTTTCGCGTCTACCGCGACACGAATCGGCCCGACTACCTGCTGTTCGTGGAGCACTTCGCTGACCAGGCCGCGTACGACGCGCACACCGGCTCGGACGCCTATCGGCGGCTGGTCGCTGGCGAGTTCGCGAACCTCATTGTCGAGTTCGTCGAGCGCGACCACGAACTGCTCGTCAGCCATTAGTCAACGATCCAGACGCATAGCGCACACAGGCCGCCGCGGCCATGAATCCGCTACGCCCGCCGTCACGTCGACGCCGGCGGCCTCGTGAGTAGAGGCCCAGAGTTGTATTGATGGCGGTCTCCAAGACCGCAGCGTCAGGTTTGACTCCCTGGGTCCCCCGTCTCCGGCGCCCTGCCGAAAGCAAGGCTTCGCCCGGCGATCTTTCGTCTCCGCGCTTGCCCGAACGCTGATTCGCGCGGCCGGCGAGCCGGCGTTCGCGGGCGAGCCGACTCGTCGCCGTCGTTCTCGCTTTCTTCACACCTCGGTCACCGGATCGCTACGCGGCGCTCCCAGTCGTGGCGCAGACTCGCCGCGCCGGAGTTATGAGCCCGTTCAAGCGAGCAATGGAGGCGCCCTCAGGATGAGTCGCAACCGACGTACCTTCAAGCGGTATCGCGTGCGCGCGACGAGCGCAATCGCCGCTCTGGTGGCATGTGCCGCAGTCGCGGTCCTGATGGGCATCGAATCCGGTTCGGCGGTTGGCAGTCCGAACAGCTGTCCGGCGGGGAGCACGCTCGCGACGCCGAACAGTGGCGGCGGCGCGGCTCAGTGCGTGATCGCGGCGACCGGTACGCCGGTTGGAGCGGTCAAGCACGTCTGGCTGATCATCCTCGAGAACAAGTCATACGACGAGACCTTCAGCGGGCTCAACCAGAACAGCTACCTCTGGCAGACGCTGCCACAGCAGGGCGCGCTGCTCACCAACTACTACGGCACCGGCCACTTCAGCATGGACAACTACATCTCGCTGGTGTCCGGGCAGTCCCCGTCCTACGACGTCCAGGACGACTGCTCGACGAGCGCCGCCATGACCAACGACAACGCTGCGATCATCAACACCGGCGGCATCGGTGTGACCACCGACACCGACAAGACGGCGGATACAAGCGGCACGTTCACGACGACGCCGACCACGAACGGGTCCTCGAACGGCAACTATGGTCAGCTGCTCTCGCACGGGGGCGTCGACGCGCCCCTGGGGAAGAACGGGTGCACCTACCCGACCGAAGTCCCGACGCTGTTCAATCAGCTCAACGCCGCGGGTCAGTCATGGAAGGGCTACGCACAGGACCTCGGCGGCGCCCAGCCAGTCGGATCGACGAAGTATGTGACGGGCAGCGGGGCCGGGCTCACCGACACGGTTCCCGGCCGTGACGATGGACTGTGCGGCTATCCCGGGCAGTCGAGCAACAACCCCGTCACGAGCCCGACGAATCTCGTCGCGCCGAGCGGTGACGTAACGAGCTTCACCGGCGCCCAGCCGGCCAACGCCGGGAACAACGGCGATCCAGCCGACCAGTACGTCGCCAAGCACTTCCCGTTCCCGTGGTTCACCTCGCTGACCGGCGAGCAGGCGGGCAGCCAGAACAACGTCAGCTACGACGCGTCGCCGGCCTTGAACGAGCCGACAACGCCCGAGTACGACGGTCCCGGCGGGGCCAAGGACAGCAACTGCGACGCCAATCACATCGCGAACCTCGACGATCCGACGTACGGGCTCGCCCACGACCTGAGCCTTCCCACCAACGAGGTTCCGGCGTTCAGCTGGATCACGCCGAACAACTGCAGCGACGCGCACGACGCAACCTGCCAGGGCGACAACCTCTCAGGTGCGTTCAACGCGAACGGCACGCCCGACTACACGCCGGCCGGGCTTCCGGCCGATGACCCGGAGGCGACGACGCCTGCAAACTACACAGGCGGGTTGTACGCGTCAGACCTGTTCCTGCGCTACTACATTCCGCTGATCGAGCAGTCGGCGGCGTTCAAGGACGGCGGCCTGATCGACATCACCTTCGACGAGGCCAACCCGCCCTTCACGGTCGGCAACAGCTTCAACAACGTGCCGGCGCCGGGCGACACGTCGATCTACTCAAGCCCCGCCGATCAGCCGACGTTCGGCGCGACGGGGACCCAGTATCCGGGCGCCCACTCGCTCTATGGCGCCTACGGCGCCCTGGCCGACGCGGCTGGTGAGAACATCAACGGCATCAACGTGCCGACCGAGCCGACGGGTCCAAACGACCCGCAGGTGACCAACGCCTCGGGTCAGCAGCTGCAGCCGGGGCCCGGGGCCTCCGGGTTCATTGACCGCCCGACTGGTCTTACGGGCGAGAGCACCGAGCTCTCGGGTTCGCCCGGCTCGGCGAGTGAGCCGGCGCTGGTGGCTGGCGGCTCGAGCATGGTCACCGATCCCAAGATCAACGCCGATGACACCGGCCGCCTGATCTCGGGGACGGACGCCAACGGCAACTCGATTCCGCCCGACACGTTCGTCGGCGCGGTGAGCGACACCGGGCCCGTGTCGCTGGGGCAGAACGCGAGCGCCTCGAGCGCCTCCAACAACTACGCCAAGCCCTGGATCGGGACGTTCCAGCTGCTCAACGACGCAGGACAGCCGGTGACGTTGCCCAACGGCTACAACGGGAACGTCACGCTCAGTGCCGAGGGCGGGACGTCCACCGTCGGCAGCACGGGCTGCACTGGCGCCTCCGCGTCGGCGACGAGCAGCAGCTGCGTCACCGCCGATCCGCTGTTCGACGCCACCGACTTCACCCCGGGTGGCGGCGACACCGGCAGCGTGCTGATCAGCCCGCTGATCAAGCCCGGCACCAAGTCGAGCACCTACTACAACCACTACAGCTGGCTGCGCACGATGGAGGACCTGCTCCTGACCGGCCGGGCCTGCGCGAACACGGCGCTGGTCGCCGGCACGCTCTGCGGTGGCCTCGACGGATTGGGCCACGTCGGCTACGCCGCCCAGACCGGCCTCGCCGACTTCGGACCCGACGTGTTCACCATTCAGTCCTACACGCCAGTTCACCGCTACCAGCCTGAGCCCTGGGGCTGGCGGCACAGGCTCGCCCGAAGGCACAAGGGCGCGTAGCTCGATGCGCTCCGCCCCGCGGGCGGCCAAGCGCAAGGGGGGCCGGGCTGGGACGCCCGGCCCCCTCTGTGCGCTCTCAGCCGTTCTGCTTGCCGCCGTCGCGGGATGCGGCGGCGGCGGTTCCCGTTACCCGGCCTACCTCCCGAAGCGCACCCTCGACACGTCGGTGGACCGCGCGCTGACGGGCACGCCCGCCAGGCCTGGTCTCACGGTCGAGGGCCTCGCCGTCGACGTCAAGACGCGCACGTTCGCCGTCTCGATCACCGTCAGCGGGCCTGTCGTGCCGGGCGAGGGCCTGCCGAATCAGCCGCCGTCAACGACCTGCACGTGGACGGTCACGATGAGCAGCGCCACCGCCGATGTACCCGTCTCGCTGAAGGACTTTCACGCCGTCAATCAGTACGGGGCGGTCACGGTCCCAACGCTCGTCCCCGGCGAGCACGCCCCGCCGTCGATCCTCCGCCGGGGCCGCGTCATCAGCTTCCAGCTGCGCGCGTACCAGTTGGTCGGTCAAGGGAGGATGCAGTGGGCTCCCGACCGTCGACACGCCGTGGCAATCTGGGACTACGAGGTCGAGAACGACTAGCGGCCGGGAGGACTCCCCAGTTGAGTGGCTCAGCCGAGCCGGTCGGTCCGCGCGTCACGGCGCGTCGGTTATCCGGTAGCCGAGCCCGGGGGTGGTGTGGATGATGTCCGGCTCGCCGAGCTTTCGCCGGAGCCGGGCGATCGTGACCCGCACGGTGTTGGTGAACGGATCGACGTTCTCATCCCATGCCTGCTCGAGGAGTTGCTCGGCGCTCAGTGCGCCGGGGCTCGCCTTGAGCAGCGCCTCGAGGACGGCGCGCTCCTTTGCGGAGAGGTTGATCGTTCGCCCGTTGCGCGTGACGATGCCGGTCAGCGGGTCAAGCTCGGTCCCGGCGGCCTGTAGCGTGCGGCTTCGGGCGGCGGGCTTGCGGCGCGCGAGTGCGCGGACGCGCAGGACGAGTTCTGGGAAGTGGAAGGGTTTGGGCAGGTAGTCATCGGCGCCGAGCGCGAGTCCTGAGACGCGATTGGCTGCGTCGCCGGCGGCGGTGAGCATCAGGATCATCGGCGAGTCTTCTTTGTGGGTGATGATCTGGCAGAGCTGATCGCCGTGGATGCCGGGGAGGTCGCGGTCGAGAAGGACGACGTCGTAGGGGTTGAGGTTGATCTTCGCAGCGGCTTCGATGCCGTCGTAGGCGACGTCGACGGCGATTCCCTGATCGCGGAGTCCTTCGGCGATCCGGTTGGCGTGACGCGGGACGTCTTCGACGACAAGGACCCTCATGCGATCGCCGCCGCAGGTTGTGGAATGGCGGCCGGAAGCGTGATTTGGACGCGCAGCCCGCCTTCTGCGCGCGCGTAGAGATCGAGGCTGCCGTCATGCGCGGCGGCGACGGCGGCGACGATCGAGAGCCCGAGCCCGTGACCGTTGTGCGAGCCGACCCGGTCCTGGTGGAGGCGTTTGAACGGTTGAGCGAGCTGCGCGACGGCCGACTCTTCGAGCATGGGACCGCTGCTGTCGACGATCAGTCGCGCCTGGTCGCTGTGGAGGGCGGCGAGTGTGAGCTCGATCGAGCCGCCTGGTTGGGTGTGGCGTACAGCGTTATCGATCACGTTCTCGACCATTCGCGTGAGCAGCGTGGCGCTTCCGGCGACCGCCACGGCAGCGAGATGCGTCTCGGTCGTCAGCTCCTTCGCTGCGATCTCGCCGTCGCGGGCGGTCAGGGCGGCGGTGACAATCGGCTCGAGCGCGACGCGGTTGTGTTCGTCGAGATGGCCGTTCTGCGCGCGGGCGAGCGTGAGGAAGCTTTCCAGTAGCCCGTCGGCCTGGTCGAGGTCCAACCGCAGCTCGCTGTCCAGCGCGCGCGTCTGCTCGGGCACGCCGCCGGGCTTTGCGATCGCGACGTCGAGTGTGGTGCGCATCATCGCCAGCGGCGTGCGCAGCTCATGCGAGGCGTTTGCGACGAACCGGCGCTCCGCGTCGAATGCCACTTCCAAGCGTTCCAGCAGCCGGTCGATCGTGTCGGCGAGCAGGCGCAGCTCATCGCGCGGACCCGTCATTGCGAGGCGCTCGCTGAGGTTCGTGCCCGAGATCCGCTCGGCGGTCGCGGTGATCGTCCGTAGCGGTGCCAGCACGCGCCCCGCCACGAGCCACCCCAGTACGCCGGAGACGAGTGCCATGGCCGCCAACGCCACCGCGTACCCGATCTGCAGGCGGTGCAGATCAACAGCGCGCCGGTTGTTCAGCGCGTTGGCGAACGCCACAATCGCCGGATTCGGTGGGTTGCCGAACAGCGGCAGGTTTGGCTTCGGTGGGTAGTAGCCGATCGCGTACCTGGTGAACAGCCAGTACGTGATCGCCAGCAGCCCCGCGCTGCAGAACAGGAACAGGCCGCTGTAGAGCAGCGTCAGCCGCCAGCGGACGGTCGGTTGGGGGCGGAGCGCTCGCAAGATGGACTGAGCCTGGGTTCGGCGGATATTCACAGCAACGACGATGCCGTAATGCGGATAACAGCGGCATAACACGGTAACCGGCGTGTGGCATGGCATTGCGCTGGCTGCGAGCCGCCCGCCTCGAACGCGATCGCCCCGGTCTGGGGCTGTGACAGTAGTCGCTCGGCTAGCCACTTCAGTCCGCGCCGGAGGGAGCCAGTGCGGCCACCTGAGTGGATGAGTCGCATCTCGTCGCGATCAGTTCGATCTGCGGCGACGCGCCGGACCGCTGCAACCACTGCGGATGCGGTTTGGCGGCGCATCGCCGCCTCGCGCCAATGCGGTGCGGACCGCTTCTGAGTTGGTCAGCTCACAGGCGCGGACGATGTCGAGGGCCGCCGCGAGGGCGTCGTCGAGGCGCGCGAGTGATCGCGGCCCCCGTGCCTAGTGAGCTACGGCCTCGTCGCCCTGCGCGATCATCAGCACGTAGCCGTCAGGGTCAACCAGCCGCATCTCTCTGCCGGCCGGGCCGTCCTCAATCATCCCGGCGTCGATCCCGGCGTCGAGGAGTTGCTCGCGTAGCGCCTCGATGTCGGCCGAGTAGAGATAGAACAAGATGCCCTGGCCTGCGGGATCGACCGAGTCGCCGTCCGTGCAGACCATCAGCTCGGCGTCATGGCTGCTGAGCGCGGCCCAGGCCGGAGTTCCCCTGTAGTTCTTGACGCTCGTGAGCATCAGTCCGAGGTGCGCGTAGAAGTCGATCGAGCGCTGCACGTCCTCGACATGGACAAACGGGATGAGACTGTGGATCCGCTGGGCTGGCGCCACGGGCGTGCTGTGCGGCGGCCGCGGACCATCGACAATCGGCTCGGTGCTCATGCCGCGATTGTCGCAGCGTGCTCGCTGCGGCGATACTGGGCGGGCATGACCGTTCGAAACGTCCTTGGCGGGGACCTCGAACCGTGCGGGAGCGAGCCGCTGACGGGCTTCTACCGCGACGGTTGCTGCCACACCGGGCCCGAGGACATCGGCAGCCACACGATCTGTGCCGTCGTCACGGCAGAGTTCCTCGAGCACCAGCAGAGCATCGGCAACGACCTCAGCACGCCGGCGCCGATGTACGGCTTCCCAGGCCTCGTTCCCGGCGACCGCTGGTGCGTCACGGCCGTGAACTGGCTGCGGGCATTCGAGGACGGCGCGGCGTGTTTCGTTGTTCTGGCTTCCACGAACGAGCGGGCGCTCGACATCGTTCCGCTCGACAGCCTCGAGCAGCATGCGGTCGACGTCCCACCGGACGCTGGCTCGATCGCACCCGAGAGCTAGACTCGCGCGATGGCTACCTCAGACGACGAGCTGTTCGGCCCCGCCCACGTTCGCGCGTATCAGGAGAGCGGTGGCGAACACGGCTACAACTGGCGCGGTACCGAGATCCTCCTTCTGACGACGACCGGGCGCCGGTCGGGCGAGCAGCGCACGACGCCGCTCATCCATCGCAGCGACGGTGCGGGCTGGGTGGTCGTCGCCTCAAAGGGCGGAACGCCCGAGAACCCGGACTGGTACGAGAACCTGCTCGCCCAGCCTGACACGACGATCCAGGTCAAGTCCGAAACGATCCCGGTCCATGCGAGCACCGCCGAAGGCGAGGAGCGCAGCCGCCTGTGGTCGCGGATGACCGAGGTCTGGCCGGCCTACGACGATTACCAGGCGAAGACCGACCGCGAGATCCCGATCGTGCTCTTCGAGCGGCGCTAGCCACTCGGGAGCGGAGCGCGCCGCCAGCGTCGGCGTGCGTCGTTGATGTAGATCAACGGTCCCGGACTGCGGACGCGGTTTCGGGTACGCGTTCTCTCTGGGATGCTTCCGCGATCGGGAGTGAGGGAGAGGAGACGCGCGGATGCTGCCGGGGCTGATGCAGGACGACTTTCAGCTCAACCTTCCGTACGTGCTGTCTCGAATGCGCACGTTCCCAGGAGCCGGCGAGGTCGTCACGCTCGGCGACGACGCGCCGCAGCGCGTAGGCCATGGAGAGGTCGTCGAGCGAGTCGATCGCCTCGCCAAGGCCCTCGGCACGCTTGGGATCAAACGCGGCGATCGCGTCGGAACCTTGGCCTGGAACTCGCAGCGCCACCTCGAGTGTTACCTCGCGATCCCCTGCGTCGGCGCCGTCCTGCACACGATCAACCTGCGTCTGTTCCCCGAGCAGATCGTCTACGTGATCAACCACGCAGCGGATCGCGTTGTCTTCGTCGATGACACGCTCGTTCCGCTGCTCGAGCGTCTTGCGCCGCAGCTCACGGGTGTCGAGCACTTCGTCGTGATGGGCGACGGCCCGACCGGCGAGCTCCCGCGGGCGATTCGCTATGAGGAGTTGCTCGCCGCATCCGACGCTGGCACGCCTGAATACCCGCAGATCGACGAGCGCGAGGCGGCAGCGCTCTGTTACACGTCGGGAACAACCGGCAATCCGAAGGGAGTGCTCTACTCACACCGCTCGACGACCCTCCACTCCGCGGGCACCTTGATGTCGGGGTCGCTCGGCATCGCGACCGACGACCGGATCCTGTTGGTTGTGCCGATGTTCCACGTCAACGCGTGGGGTCTGCCGTACGCCGCGGCGCTTTGCGGCGCGACGCTTGTGCTTCCGGGTCGTCACCTCCAGGCCGAACCGCTCGCAAAGCTGATCGAGGACGAGCGTTGCACGGTGATGGCCTGCGTGCCGACGATCTACGCAGACCTGCTCCGCTACGCCGACGAGCACAGGCCGAATCTGCGCACGCTCCGCGCCGCGATCTGCGGCGGAGCCACGATGCCAGTCGCGCTCGCCCAGGCGTTCGAGGAGCGCCACGGCGTGCGGCTGCTGCATGCCTGGGGGATGACCGAGACGAGCCCGATGTGCACCGTTGCACGGGCGCCGAGCGGGCTTGACTCCGCCGAGGAGTGGGCGATTCGCGCCACCCAGGGGATGCCCGTGCCGTTTGTCGATCTGCGGCTCGTCGACGACGACGGGGCAGAGGTGGCGTGGGATGGACAGTCGACCGGCGAGATCGAGGTGCGAGGTCCGTGGATCGCGAGTGGCTACTACAACGAGGAGGCGCCCGAGAAGTTCGACAACGGCTGGCTCCGCACAGGCGACATCGCGCGCGTTGAGCCGGCCGGCTGGGTCACCATTACCGACCGCTCCAAGGACGTCATCAAGTCGGGTGGAGAGTGGATCTCTTCAGTCGAGCTCGAGAACGAGCTGATGTCGCACCCCTGCGTCCGCGAGTCGGCCGTGATCGCAATCGCCGACGAGCGCTGGGGTGAGCGGCCACTGGCATGCGTGGTCGTCGAGCCGGGGTCCGAGGTGAGCGCCGAGGAGCTCGTCGAACACCTTCGCGGACGTGTTGTCGGTTGGTGGCTCCCGGAGGAGTTCGCGTTCGTCGCTGAGGTGCCGAAGACCAGCGTCGGCAAGTTCGACAAGAAGGTGCTGCGGGCGGCGCTCGCCGAGGGGCGCCTCGAGGGACGGGTCAGCCTCGAGAGGTAGGCGTTACTTCTCGAAGCCGAACTCGGTTTGGATCTGTGCCGCCTGCTGTTCGCTTTTCGTCGGCGGTGCGGCTGGTTCCACTGTCGCGGCATGGGCGGGTGGGCGGCTGAACTCGCGACGAATCTGAGCGACGGCCGTTAGACGGGTCGCCTTCCGACGGTGCGTCGGTCGCGGCGCCGCTTCCGGTGCGTAGCTCAACGGAACGATGGCAGTGCTTGCGTGCGTCGTGACATTCGGCGTGTCCGGCCGGTGTCGCAGATGCTCGACGCTCGGGTGGTGTCTCACAACCGCTGCGCTCCGTGCGGGACCGGATCCGAGGGGCGCGAGGACACCGAGATGCGAGCAGACCGCGTATCCGCCCGCGGCGCCTGCGACGCACACAACTGCGATACCGATCTTGACGGCGCCGACGCCCGCCACTCCGCCGCTTGCCGCGGTTACGCCGCTCGCTCCGGGATCCGACAGCGGATGGCGGAGCGCGCTCAAGACTCGTCGCATGGCCGCCCACAGGCCAGCGGTCTTAGCTGTCAGCGTCGTTGCGACCACCGGTAGCGGGGCCACGGCTGGCGTGATCTGCGATTGAGCGCGGAGTTCGACCTCTCGCGCAAGGCGAGCGCACCGGGCGCAGTTCGCCATATGTCGTCGAGCGGTGGACGTGGCGTCGGCGTTGGTGTCGCCGCAGGCCATCGCGAGAATGTCGGGTTCCAGGCGGCGGCAGCGTTCGCCGCGGTCGTACTCGTCGACGAGAGCGCGTAGCCGGATCCGTGCGCGCTGGGCGACCTTTCGGTACTTCTCTACCGACCAGCCGTAGCGCCGACAGAATTCCGCCGGCTCCAGGTCGACGAGCACCTGGCTGGCCAGCACGAGCTGCTGGTCTCGCGTCAGGTCGGCCATCACCTCGCGCACGACACGGAGCTCCGTCCGCGCGAGCACCTGGCGCTCGACCGCGGCGGCCCGATCTTCGAGATCAGTGCTGCCTGTCTGCGTTGCGTCGACGGGCAGCGCATGCGCCATTGCTGCCTCGATGCCGCTTCTTCCGCGGATCGCGCGGCGGCGATCTTCAATGCGGCTCAGGAACTTCTGCTCAAGCATGCCGACTGGTATGTGGCAGAAGTTCTGAGCTGGGCGCGTCGTTACCGAGCGGCCTATGGGAGCGCTCCGCTTGCGCGCGGGCTCGTCCAGCGCCTCATCGCGGGTGCACAATGGCTCCAGACGCTGCCAGGAACCTCGATCCGCTGCGATGCCCGAATAGTTCCGGATGTCGAGTTCATCCTCGCAACGTTCGACCTCGACCCGACATCCTGCTTTCGCTCGGATGGGCCGAACGATCATGGAGAGCATCCGCTCGGTCTCGCGCTCGACGCAGTGCCTACAGATGGCGACTGGGCTCACGCAGTTGCAGCGGCGCAGGCTTTTGGCTGGCGCCCGTCATGTGCAGCGACGGGCTGTGCCGGCGAGCTAGATCCACCGATGCGGTTCATCGGCTACAACGGCTACCCCGGGCACGGCGATCCCGCCCACGCGGGCGCCAATGCGCACATTCATTTCTCGTGGATCCACGCTCCGGCTGCTCCGTACACCCAGGCATCGTGGGTTGACACATTCGCGGCCCCAGGCCCGCAGGTGCCCTGATCGCCGCAACCTTTGCGGCTCTACAGGGTCATAGAGGAGCAGACGCTCGCGGGCACCGCGCCAAGACAACGGCGCGTGAGTGGCTCGCCATCGGGGGTAGCACCGCACTGCTTCTATGAAACGAACCAGGCTCACAGCCCTTATCTGCGGCCTTGCCCTCACCGGCACCGGCGCGATCGCAGCCCCGGCCGCGCTCGCGTCGCACGGAGAGACCGTCTTCTTCGAGGCTCCCGGAAGCCTGCTCGGCGTCACGGGCCCACAGCGGACCCGCACGCTCGACAAGCTCCAGTCGCTCGGCGTCCACGCGCTTCGCATCGTCCTCTACTGGCGCAACGTCGCCCCGCACCCAAACCATCGAAAGCGCCCGAACTTCAACCAGCGAAACCCCTCCAGGTACCACTGGGGCAACTACGACTACCTGGTCGCGGCGGCGACCGCGTTGCATTGGAAGATCCTCCTGACGATCACCGGGCCGGTTCCCGACTGGGCGTCCTCAGACGGCGATAGCTACACGCGCCCGAACACGAGCGACTTCGCACAGTTCACAGACGCCGTCGGCAAGCACTACGGCCGCAAGGTCAAGCTCTTCTCGATCTGGAACGAGCCCAACCAACCGGGCTTCCTACGTCCACAGTACGTCGGCAAGACGCTGGTCTCGCCGCAGATCTACCGCGGACTGTTCCTCGCGGGCTATGCGGGTCTGAAGGCATCGGGCAACTTCAACGGGATGACGGTTCTGATGGGGGAGACGTCCGCCGTTGGCGTCACGACTCAGAGGGTGCCTGCGCCGCTCGTCTTCCTGCGTGGTGTGCTCTGCCTGAACTCGAGTTACCGCATGATCGGCCACTGCAGTCTGTTGCCTGCGAACGGCTGGGCACAGCACCCCTACGACAGCTCGATGGGTCCGTTCGGAAGCCCAGCCGCCGACGATGTAACGATGAGCACGGTCGGCCGGCTGATCACCGCCCTCGACCGCGCTGCGGCCGCCGGCGCGATCCATCACAACCTGCCCGTCTACATCACCGAGTTCGGCGTGCAGACGAAGCCGAACCCATACGTCGGTGTGTCGCTTGCGCAGCAGGCCGAGTTCGACGCGATCGCCGAGCGCTATGCCTGGAGCAACCCGCAGATCGCGTCCTTCTCGCAGTATCTGCTGCGCGACGACCGTCCGGTCAACGGCCACGTTGTGGGATCGCAGGCTGGCCTTGAGACCTATCGCGGCAAGCAGAAGCCGGCCTACGACGGCTTCCGGCTACCGCTCACGGTTACTCGAAGCGGTGGCGGCGTCTCCTTCTGGGGGATGGTCCGTCCGCTGACCGTTCCGGGGGCGCTGACGAAGCCGATCGCGCAGGGCTCGACAGGTCCGACAGGTCCGACGGGCTCCACGGGCGCGACCGGCACCACCGGCACCACAGGTTCGACCGGTTCGACTGGCAAAAAGCCGTCGCAACCTTCGCCGACGAGCGTCCTCATCCAGTACTCGTCAAACGGCGGCCGAAGCTGGCACTCGCTCAAACGTGTCAACGTCGCCGCGGACGGCGTATGGACCTCGAGCGGCACTTTCGCCCACCGCCGCCTGTGGCGAGTCACGTGGGTCTCGGCGAACGACGAGACCTTCTACGGCGCCTCGATCCGGGCCTACACCGCCGCCGGCAAAGTCGACGATTAGCGGTAGCGGCCCGGTTCCCAGAGCGGCTCTTCGCCGCCGTTGGCCTCGCGCGCGAGGATGAACAGGAGATCGCTGAGGCGGTTGAGGTAGCGAAGCGCCTGCGGGCTCGCTCCATCCCCAAGTGAGACGACGCGGCGCTCGGCGCGCCGGCAAACCGTGCGGCAGACGTGCAGCTGCGCGGCGGCGGGCGTTCCGCCCGAGAGGACGAACGAGCGGAGCTTGGGGAGCGTCTCGTTGACCTCGTCACAGCGCTGCTCGAGCCACTCGACCTGCTCGCCGAGCACGCGCAACCGCTCGCGGTCGCCGCTGTTCTCCGGAACCGCCAGGTCGGCACCGACGTCGAAGAGGTCGTTCTGAATCCGACGCACCCACTCGACGGTTCGCGGCGGCAGGTCAGGGAGCGTCAAAGCGACGCCGAGATTCGCCCCGAGCTCATCCACGGCGCCGTAGGCCTCGATCCGCGGATCGTCCTTTGAGACGCGTGTTCGGTCGCCCAAATCGGTCTGTCCGGCGTCTCCGCGCCGCGTGTAGATGCGGGTCAGGTTGATCGTCATCGAGGGTCGCATTTCAGTGTCGCAGAGCGCTACGATGGCTCCGTCATTGGTCGGTGGCAAGGGAAGCCGGTGTGATTCCGGCGTGGACCCGCCACTGTGACCGGGGACGTCCGCCGCAAGCGCGCAAGCGCAGCCACTGGTTCGCACCGCGAGCCGGGAAGGCGCGGCAGGATTGGCCCGGAAGCCAGGAAACCTGCGCCGACCGCAAGCCCACATAGACCCTCGTGGAAAGGGGTTGGCCAATCATGAATCGCACCGTCTCGCCTCGCGCGGCCCTGTACCTGTTGGCGACCGCGGCGGCCGTAGCGCTGCTCATCGCATCCTCGCTGTCCGCCGCCTCGGCGTCGGCTCCGGTCACGGTCCGCGTCGAAGGACCCACGCACACCCTGCTCCCGGCGACCGCCGTGCGCCTGAGCTCGACCGCCGTCATCAAGGACGGCGTCAAGGCCGACAGCTGTTTGGGCACGAGCGCCGCCGGGGCGCTCCAGGACGCAACCGCCGGTCGCTGGGTCGGAACATGGTCGAAGTCGTTCAAGGGCTATCTCCTCACCGCCATCGACGGCGCCTCCTTCCCCAGCTCGGGCGCCGAGTTTTGGGCGTTCTGGGTCAACGACAAGCCGGCGAGCCTCGGGATCTGCGGCTATGACCCAAAGCCCGGCGACAGCCTGCTGTTCTTCCCCGACTGCTATGGCAAGAAGTGCCCGCCCAGCGCCGGCGTCCTAGGGATCAAGGCGGCCGCGACGGCGGTTGTCGGCAAGCCCTTTGCTGTCAAGGTGACCGCCTACAGCGACTCGACCGGCGCGCCGAGCGCAAAGGGCGGAGCCCGCCTCAGCGGCGGCGGCGCGAGCGCCACGACGAGCGCAGGGGGAACGGCGGCGCTCACCTTCGCCCACAGCGGCCGCGTCACGATCGACGTGACTGCGGCGCACGCGATTCGCACCGAGGCAAGCATCTGCGTGGCGGCGAGCGCGGGCGGGAGCTGCGGGTGAGTGGGGCGCACTAGGACGATCCGTGCGAGCGTCGCCGCCTTCGTGGCGGCGCTCGCGCTTGCGGGCTGCGGGCTCGGCGCCGGCACAGCCCCCGAGCACGTCGCGCTGCTCGTGACGCGAGGCTTCGGCGCGGGGACGCTGATTGCGACCGAAGCCCCGAAGATCGACGGCGCGGACACGGTGATTCGCATGCTCGAGCGAAACGCCAAGGTCACAACGGCCTTCGGCGGCGGCTTCGTACAGAGCGTCTCCAAGATCTCAGGCGGCGGCGGCAGTGCCTGGTTCTATTACGTCAACGGCGTCCAGGCGGGGAAGGGGGCGGCCTCCACGCGCCTGCACAACGGCGACCGCGTCTGGTGGGACTTCCACAACTGGAGTGCGACGGACAGCATCCCCGCCGTCGTCGGCTCCTTCCCCGAGCCGTTCGTCGACGGCTACGGCGGCAAGCACCTGCCGCTTCGGATCGAGTGCACGCAGCCAAGCGCGAAGACATGCTCGGCCGTCGAGGGAGTCTTCTCCGCAATGAAGATGATCGCATCGCTCGGCTGCCTGCTCTGCTCGCCGGAGAACCAGTCGCTGCGGGTCGTCGTCGGGCCGTTTGACACGCTGAGCTCCGATCCCGCCGCCGAGCAGCTGACGGGACCACCGGCGCGCTCGGGTGTCTACGCGCGGTTCACCGACAGCGGGCGCCGCCTCGAGCTCCTCGACCAGGGCGGGCATGTCGTCGCGACCGCGGGCGCCGGAGCGGGGCTGATCGCGGCGACGCGCTTTCGCGGCCAGCCGCCGGTCTGGTACATCACCGGCACCAACGCTGCCGGCGTCGCGGCGGCTGTGCAGGCCTTCAACGCGCAGACGCTCGACGACCACTTCGCTATCGCCGTCGTCGCCGACGCGGCGATCCCGCTTCCCGACGCCGAGCGATGACCTACCTGCGCCGCTCGACGCCGCTTCACGCCGCGCGCTCGAGTGCCGCGATCGCTTGGTGCGCGGCCCTCGTCCTCGCCGCCTTCACGACCTCGAACCCCCTCGTCGTCGGCACGCTCGCCGTCGTCGTCGTGATCGCGGGCGCCGCAGCGCGGGTCGGGCGCCGCGTCGCGCGTTCGTTGCTGCTCTCGCTGCCGATGGCCGTTGCGATAGTCGTCATCAACGCGCTCGTCGCGCGCGAGGGGCTGACGGTCGTCGCAAGGCTCGGCAACGGCGGCCCGTTCGGCCAGCTCGACATCACCGCCGAGGCGCTCGCGTTCGGCGCGGAGTTCGCGCTCGTCCTGATCGTCGTCATGGAGGTCGCGGCGCTCGCGAGCGCGGCTATCGACCCCGACGAGGTGCTTCGCTCGATGCGCCGCGTGTCGTTTCGCTCCGCGCTGACGGCGACCGTCGCAACGCGCATGGTGCCGCTCCTGGCGCTCGATTCGCGGCGGATCGGCGAGGCGCAACGGTGCCGGCCCAAGCCCGGTGGCCGTCTTGCGATCGTGCGCGCGGTAACGACCAACGCGCTCGACCGCTCACTCGACGTGGCTGCAACGCTCGAGGTGCGCGGCTATGGCAGCGCCCGGCGACCGCGCCGGGTCCCGCGGCCGTTCTCGCGCCACGACATCGCCTTCGCCTGCTCGGCGGCGGTCATCGCGGCGCTCTCACTCGGCTGGCCGGCGCCGTTCTCCTACTACCCGACGATCGTCGCCGGCTCCGCGGCCCACGCGATCGTCCTCTCCGGCGCGCTCGCGCTCGCGGCGCTGCTGCCGTTCGCGCAGAGGCGCGGCATCGAGCGGTGAACGTACTCGAGCTCCGCGGCGTGACCTACAGCTACCCCGGTGCGACGGGACCGGCGCTTCGCGACGTCAGCCTCGAGATCGCCGAGGGCGAGTTCGTCGTCCTCGCGGGAACCTCGGCGGCCGGCAAGTCGACGCTCCTCGGCGTCGCGAGCGGATTGGTCCCGCACTTCCACGGCGGGCGCTTCGAGGGGCGGGCGGAGATCTGCGGAATGGATCTTCGCCACAGCGGCCCGGCCGTGCTCGCCGCCGACGTTGGAACGCTCTTCCAGGACCCCGAGACCCAGGTCGTGATGGGAACGGTCCGCGCCGAGCTCGCCTTCCCGCTCGAGAATCGCGGCCACGGACCGGTCGCCGTCGCGCGCGGCGTCGAGGAGGTCGCGCTCGCGCTCGGCATCGAAACGCTCCTCGAACGCTCGACGGCCGAGCTCTCTGGCGGCGAGCTTCAGCGCGTCGCGCTCGGCGCGGCGCTCGGCGGGCGGCCGCGGCTGCTGGTGCTCGACGAGCCGACCTCCCAGCTTGACCCCGTAGCGGGCGATGAGCTCCTCGCGCTGCTTCGCCGCCTCAACGAGGAGTGGGGCACCGCGATCCTGCTCGCCGAGCATCGCCTCGAGCGCTGCCTCGCCGCCGCCGATCGCGTGATCGCACTCGCCGACGGCGCGCTTGCCTGCGACGCTGCACCGCCAGGGTTTCTCGCCTGGGCGCACGGAGCCCAGCCGGAGCTCGAGACGCCCGCGGCGGCGCTGGTCGCGGGTCTCGGCATTTCGACGCCGCCCCCTGCCGGGGTCAAGCAGGCGCGCGCCGCGCTTCGCTCCGCGGGCCTTCTGCCGGAGCGCGAGCCGCCGCCGAGCGAGGCCGCGCCTCCACGTCGCCGGCGCCCCGACCCCGCGGCCGTCCTGCGCTTTGACCGCGTCTGGCATGAGCTTCACGAGGGCCGGGCGATCCTCGCGGGCGTCTCCCTTCAGGCTTGCCCGGGCGAGCGGATCGTCCTGCTCGGGCGAAACGGCGCCGGCAAGTCGACCCTGCTTCGCCATGTGGCCGGACTCCTCAGCCCCACGCGCGGGCGCGTACACGCCGCCGGTCGCGTCGCGCTGCTGCTCCAGAACCCGGGCGACTACCTGGTCCACGAGCGGGTCGCCGAGGAGGCAGGCCGCGCGGCGCTCGAGCAAGCGGGTCTCTGGCACGCCGCACAGCGCCATCCGCGTGACCTCTCGGGCGGCGAGCGTCAGCGCCTCGCTCTCGCGATCGTCACCGAAGGAGACCCACCGCCGGCGCTGCTGTGCCTCGATGAGCCGACGCGCGGCATGGACCGCGGCGCCAAGGCGGCGCTCGCGGCGGACCTCGAGCGCCGCTCGCGCGCCGGCGCCGCGGTGATCGTCGCGACGCACGACCCCGAGTTCGCGGCGGCGTTTGCCACTCGCGCGGTGCTGATCGCCGACGGCCGCCTGATCGCCGATGGGACGCCCGCAGAGCTTCTGAGCGGCGGCTGGTACTTCGCGACCGAGACCGCTCGTGTCCTCGGCGGCCACGGCGGGATCCTCACGCCGGCCCAGGCGATCGCCCACCTGCGTCCGAGCCCGGCGGTGCTCGAGCCGCAGCCGTGAGCTGGCCGCTCGCCTCCTTCACGATCCTCGCTGTCGCACTGGCCGCGGGCTTCGCCTGGTTTGAGCGCTCGAAGCCGTCGTCGCGGACGGTCGCCGCCGTGGCGACGCTGGCGGCGCTCGCGACGCTCGGGAGGATCGCCTTCGCCGCGCTGCCGAACGTCAAGCCGACGACCGACATCGTCCTGATCGCGGGCTACTCGCTCGGCGGTCCGCCCGGCTTCGCCGTCGGCGCCGTCGCCGCGATCGCCTCGAACATCGTCTTCGGGCAGGGGCCGTGGACGCCGTGGCAGATGCTCGCCTGGGGCCTCGTCGGCCTGCTCGGGGCGGCCCTCGCGCGCTGGCCGCGGCCGATCCCGCGGGTGACGATGGCGCTGATCTGCGCGGCGGCGGGATTCGGCTACGGCGCGATCCTCAACTTCTCGACGTGGGTGACGTTCACCGGTCAGCACACGCTCGCGCAGTTCTTCGCGATCGAGGGCTCGGCGTTCAGCTTCGACCTCGTCCACGCGATCGGGAACCTCGTGTTCTTCCTGGCCTTCGGACCGGTGCTGATCCGCGTGCTCGAGCGGCTGCGCGCTCGGCTTGACGTTCAGTGGGGGCTCGTCGGGCCAGCTTCGCTGGCCCTCCTCGCTGGCTTGAGTGTCGTGGCGGTCGGCGCTCACGTGCCGGCCGCTCATGCGGCGGCACGGGGCTCTCCGACCACCTATTTGGAGCGGGCGCAAAACAACGACGGGGGGTTTGGGTTGGGGCCGGGGCAGGCGTCGAGCCAGCTCGCGACCGCTTGGGTGGTCGTTGGGCTTGAGGCTGCCGGGGTCGATGCGTCGCGGTTGAAACGGGATGGGCACGACCCGGTGAGCTGGATGCTTGGGCATCTGGGCCAGCTCCAGGGTCCCGGCGATGTCGAGCGGACGATCGTCGCGCTTGGAGCGGCGCATGCGCCGCTCGGCAATCTTCCCTCGCGCCTGCACGCGGCGATCAAGCGCGACGGGTCGGTGCAGGAGCAGGCCAACCTGACCTCTTTTGAGATCCTCGCGCTGGCGGCCGCCGGGCAGCGCGCCGCGATCCCGGCGGCCGCGACGTGGCTGCAGCGAAACCAGAACGCCGACGGCGGCTTCAGCTTCGCCGCGCGCGGCGATCCAAGCGACGTCGACGACACCGCGGCGGCGATCGAGGCGCTCGTCGTCGCCCACGCGCCGGCCGCGGCCGAGGACCGCGCGGCGCATTTCATGACCGTCAACGAGAACCGCGACGGCGGCTTTCCGCTCGAGCCGGGCGGCGCGTCGGACTCGCAGTCGACCGCCTGGGTCATCCAGGCGCTCGTCGCCCTTCATCGCCGCGCGACCGCGCCGCTCGGCTATCTGCACGCTCGCACGACGGGCTCCGGGATGGTCGACTACGCCGCCGGCAACGCCCAGACGCCGGTCTGGGTGACCGGCGAGGCGCTCGCGGCGCTCGCGGGGCGGCCTCTGGATTGACACCACGGCCACGGCGCGCACCACATATGGTTCCCGCGCCATGGTCATCGGGGTCCCAGCAGAGTCGGCCGACAACGAGCGCCGCGTGGCGCTCGTTCCAGATGTGGTCAAGCGCCTCGCGCCCCTCAATGTCGAGGTCGTCGTCGAATCGGGTGCTGGCGAGCCCGCGATGATCCCCGACTCGCTCTATGAGGAGGCTGGCGCGCGGATCGTCGACGCCGCCACCGCCTGGGGCGCCCCGCTCGTCGTCAAGGTCTCACCGCCCACGACTGCCGAGATCGCACGCCTCAAGCCCGGGGCCACGATCATCGCCTTCCTCAACCCGCTTGGCGGCGCCGCGACGCTCGACGCGCTCGCCGCGGCGAGCGTCACCGCCTTCGCGATGGAGTCGATCCCGCGGATCTCGAGGGCGCAGTCGATGGACGCGCTTTCCTCGCAGGCCAACGTCGCCGGGTACCGATCGGCGCTCCTTGCCGCCGAGCACATCGGACGCTTCTTCCCGATGCTGACGACGGCCGCCGGAACGATCCCGCCGTCTCGCGTGCTCGTCCTCGGCGCCGGCGTCGCGGGCCTTCAGGCGCTCGCCA
>DATGHN010000405.1:0-7728 GCA_035308005.1 Solirubrobacteraceae bacterium | reverse complement strand
CGCGAGCGAGGAGAGGTGGAGAACGCCGTCGGGCATCAACGCAACGCGAAAAAGAGTAGTGGGTGGGCGGTCGTACTCGTGTCGAGCGCGCTAATCGGCGCGGACCGGGTGCCGAAGCTGTTGCGTATGAAGACTTGCAGGCGTCTGACGACGCTCGCGGCGGCGCTCGCCGGCGCCGCCGTGCTCGCGGGCTGCGGCACGCCGGCGACCGTACAGCCGACCGCGACGCCGCTGCCGGGATTCAAGCGCGATATCCAGGCCGCGCACAACGCCGTCGCCCAAACCGAGCAGCAGGCGTCATCGGCCGCCGCCGCGAATCCCTAGCCGGCGATCGTGAACTGAAGCGTCGCCGTCTGCGAGTGCTGGCCGCTCTTGCCGGTCGCGACGATCGTGACGGTGTAGCTACCCATTCCAAGCGCCGGCGTGCGGCCGAGGAAGCGGACCTTGTTGACGCCGGCGTGCGCGTGGACCGTCAGGGACCCGACGCTTCGAGCGCAGGACCGAGCGTGCGCACTGGCGAACTTCGGCGCGAGGCAGCGTCCGCCCTTGAGCCGCCCAGAGCCGGCCTTCAGGAACGTCATCCGCACCGTTGCGGCATGGTTGAGCGTGAAGCTGAACGTTGTCCCGACCGGGAGGTTCGAGCCGGCGCTCGGGTGCTCGACCCAGCGCGCGCTCGCCTGGCGGACGCCCGAGAGTTGCGCCGTCGGTGAGACGACGGTGTAGGTGACGATCGTCGTCACGGTCGTCCCGGCGCTGTCGCTTGCGCTCAGGGTGAAGGTGTGGCGACCGAGCGATGAGGTGGGGACCGCGGCGCCGTTCCGGACGCTGCCCGAGCAGGAGGTCACCTTCACCGGCGCCGCGACGGTGCACGCGTATGCCGCGTGGACGCTCGTACCGCGCACGTAGCGGGCGCCGTCGGCCGGTCTGGTGACCGTGGCTGAGAGGCGCGGAACGACCGTGTAGGTGACGCTTTGACTGGTGCTGATCCCGTTGCTGTCGGTCGCCGAAACCGTGAAGGTGTGCGTGCCGGTGGTCTGCGTGTCGATCGGCGCGCCGGGCGCCGCTGGAGCCGCGCAGCTGACGATCGTGACCGGTGCGCTGGTTGAGCAGCTGAACGACGCGGGCAGCACCTGGCCCTGTACGTAGACGCCCTGCGGCGCGGGCCCGGCGATCACGATCGAAGGCGGCGGCACAATCGTGTATGTCGATGTCGTGACGGTCGTGAAGGGCTTCGAGTCGGTCGCCGTGACCGAGAACTGGTGCGCTCCGAGAACGCTCGTATCGATCGCCGCGCCGACCGGAAGGGTGCCGGTGCAGGTGGGCGTTCCCGTCGCGGCGGCGCACGTGTACGCGGCCGTCAGCGATTGCCCCTGTGTGTAGCCGGCGCCGGGCGCGGGGGCGCTGATCGTGGCCGTCGGCGCGTAGGTGAAGGTAAAGCTCCCGCTCGTGCCGGCGATCGTTCGCACCGTGAGCGGAACGATTCCCGACCCGGGAGGCACGTCGGCGATCAACTCGGTGGAGCTGACGTAGGTCATCTGTGTCGCGACGCCTGATCCGAAGTCCACGTTCGCGAAGGGTGTGAAGCCGCTCCCGTCGATCGTGATCGGCGTCCCGACCGATGCCTCAAGCGGCGAGCCGATGGCGCTGATCTGCGGCGCTTGGGCCGCCGGGAGCGAGTTCGCCAGGCAGAGCTGCTGGGCGAGGCCCGGCGCCGAGCCGTCGGTCACGAGCGGCGTTCCAAGGCCGGTGTCCATGTCGTAGCCGACCGTCGCGGGAAAGGGGCCGCTCTGGCTCGGGTTGTTGTCGCCGGTCGTGACGTCGTTGAAGGCGCTGTGGTAGTTGACGCCGCCGGCGATCTCATAGAGCAGCGGGTTGAAGAAGCCGAGTGACGTCGAGGACGTGCAGCCTGCGAAGTTGCTTCGGTCGGCGAGGGCGGCGATCGCGGCCCAGACCGGCGCGGCTGTTGATGTGCCGCCCGCGGCCTGCCATTTCCCGGCGAAATAGAGGACGTAGCCGGTGTTGGTCGAGGCGTCGGCGGCGACGTCCGGGACCTCGCGGCAGTAGGCGCCGGGCCCCGCACCGCAGCCAGTGCTCCCGCTCGACCAGCTCGAGATGACCCCCGGGGCGAGTGAGGTTGACTGATAGGACGGCATCGGCCACGCCGCCGAGACTCCGCCACCTCCTGCGCCCCAGCCGAAGTCGTTCCAGCCGGTCTCGGCCGCCGGCGGCGTGAGGCTATTCAGAACAGTCGCCCCGACTCCCGTCGCATACTGCTGGCCCGCCGGGTCGTCGACGGCGAAGTCAGTGTGGTAGACGCCCCACTCGTGGGCGGGAATGTCGTCGATCGGCTGGCAGCCCTCGGAGCCGCGGTCGTCGCTGGAGGTGAAGAACGACTGGCCCTGAGCCGCAGCCTCCTGGAGCAGCGAGCCCTCGGCGCCAATCAACCCAGAACCTTGGACCTGCGTTTCGCATTGCCCCCAGGAGTCCTCCAACACTTGCGCGTTGTCGGCGTTGACCATCGCGGCGAGCGTGTCGTAGGTGCCATTGCCGCCGTTGGGGCCCTGGTAGATCTCGATGTTGGCGCCCGGGGCGAGGCCGGTGATGTTCTCGATATCAACCGAGGTCTCCTCCCCGCCAGGGGTCTCGGAGGAGGGGTCGTTCGCCGGCGCGCCGCCGTCGACCTTGACGATCGGGACGCTGATCGGCTGGCTGCTCGGGAAGAAGCAGCTCTCGTAGGCGCCAAGATCCGTTGCCATGTCCGGATACTGCTCGAGCTCCATCAGCGCGATCGTCACACCCGAGCCGAAGTCGCCGCGCGCGTAAAGGCCGTTGATGCCGTAGGCCTGCGCGATCTGGTCGATCGTGCGCTCGTGCTTGTCGCCCGCCGCGAACGAGGCGGCGGTGGAGCATGCCTGGGGCGCGGCGCCGCCCCCGGCGGCGTGCGCGCGGCGGTCCGCGCGGGTGCTGTGCGCGGCGCGCGCGCTGTGGGGGAGCGCGCTCAGGCCGGTAGGCGTCTCCCGCACCAGGTCGTCGAGGCCGAGCACGTCCGCGACGTAGCGCGCCGCGGAGGCCGGGAGGCGGGGCGAGCTGGTGTTGGCAAAGACCATCCGGCCCGAGGCCTCGCGGAAGCGGAGCAGGTTTGTGCCGAACGCGCTCGAGGCGTGCGCGGCGCTGCCGGTCGCCGAGATCGACAGGCCGTCGGCGGCGACCACGCCAGGCTGCAGGCCACCCGCGCGCAGCGCGCGCCGCACGGTCGCGATCGCATTGGCCCCGGCGCCGAAGCGCGCCGCGAACTGACGAACCGTCAGGTAGTGGTGAAACGACGACGAGCCGGGCGTCGAGACCGCCGCGGCGAGTGCCGCGAGTCCCGCCGAGTCGCGCGGGTGGAGAACGACCGTCAGCGACAGCGGCGTGTCGGGCGCGACGGGACCGGCGACGGTCGCTGTCCTCGCAATCTGTGGGACGGCGCCCACCGAGAGGGTGAGCGGGCTGGCGCCCGAGCTCGGTACGAAGACGAATGCGAGCAGCGCAAGCGGCGCCGCGAGCGCGGCGCGACCCAATGCGCGTCTCAGCGTTGCTGGCTTCACCCGACGCATCAACGCGGATCCGCCCGTCGAATTTTTGCCTCGCGCGCAATACTCGTGCGATGTCCCTGCGCGAGCACCTCGAGCGCCCGCGCGGGCACGGCGCGACTCCGCGCGGCGCCTTCACCGGCGCGGCCGGAGGAGCGGCGTGCGGCGACGTCATTCGCATCTCGCTGGCGATCGATCGCGACCGCGTCGCCGCGGCTGGCTTCGACGCCCGCGGATGCGGCGCCGCGACGGCGGCGGGCAGCGCCGCCGTCGCGCTCGTCGAAGGCCGCCCGTTGCTCGACGCCGCCCGCGTCGGCGCGACGGCGATAGCCGCTGAGCTCGGCGGACTCGCACCCGCCAAGCGCCATGCCGCGGAGCTCGCCGCGGATGCCCTTCACCGCGCGCTCGGCGCGGCGGCGCGCGCCCAGGCTCGGCTGTCCTCGACGCCCGGCCGCCTGCTCGTCGCGATGAGCGGCGGCGTCGACAGCGCCGTTGCGGCGGTGCTGAGCGGCTCGCGGGCGGTCGCGGTCACGCTCGAGCTGTGGAGCGATCCCGACAACGACGGCGAGCGCAGCTGCTGTTCGCCGCAGGCCGTGCGCGGCGCCCGTGAGCTCGCCCACGCCCTGGGCATTCCGCACCTGTCGCTCGACCTGCGCGAGGAGTTCCGCGCCGGGGTCGTCGAGCCCTGGCTCGCCGAGCACGCGGCCGGGCGCACACCCAACCCGTGCGTTCGCTGCAACGGCAGCGTGCGCCTTGACGCGATGCTCGAGCTGGCCGGCCGGCTCGGCGCCGACGCGCTTGCCACCGGCCACTATGCGCGCACCGCCGACGGGCTGCTGCGCGTGGCGGCCGACCCCGACAAGGACCAGAGCTACATGCTCGCCGCGCTTGACCCGCAGAGCCTGCGCCGTTTGCGCTTCCCGCTCGGCGAGCTGAGAAAGCCCGCGGTGCGCGAATTGGCGCGGCGATTCGCCCTTCCCGTCGCCGAGCGGCGCGACTCCCAGGACCTCTGTTTCCTCGCCGGAACCGGGCAGGCGGCGTTCCTCGCACGCCACGGCGCCCTGAACAAACGTCCAGGCGAGCTGCTCGACGAGCAGGGGCATCGAATAGGTGTCCATGGCGGCAGCCATGCGTATACGGTAGGCCAGCGGCGCGGGATTGGCGTTGGCGGCGGAACTCCGCTCTACGTCCTGGCGACGAATTCGGACGCAAACACCGTAACGGTGGGGCCGCGCGCGGCCCTCGCGACCTCCACGGTCGACCTTCGTGGGGCGGTGCTTCACCGCGAGCGCTTCGCGAGCGTGCGGCTGCGCTACCGCCAGCGCCCGATCCGCTGCGCGCCGGCGGACGGCGCTGAGGCGCGCTTCGCGGCGCCGGCCGGCGGCCGGATGCGCCTGCGCCTCGCCGAACCCGCCTACGGCGTCGCTCCCGGGCAGCTCGCCTGCCTGATGGATGGCGAGCTGATCGTCGGCCACGCGACGATCGCCGCGCGCCCCGCGTAGCCGCGCGCAAGCCGTCTGCGGCCGCCGCCAGGCCGCCAGGTAATCTCGCCCCAAGATGACCTCCGACGAAGTCCGCGAGCGCTTCCTCGAGTTCTTCGAGCAGCGCGAACACCTGCGCCTGCCGAGCGCGTCGCTTGTCCCTGCGCCGGAGGACACCTCGACGCTGACGACGATCGCCGGGATGCAGCCGCTGAAGCCCTACTTCCAGGGCCGCGAGCGTCCGCCGGCGCCGCGCCTCGCGAGCTGCCAGAAGGTCCTGCGCACGCTGGACATCGACACCGTCGGCACGACGGCGAGGCACCTGACGTTCTTCGAGATGCTCGGCAACTTCTCGATCGGCGACTACTTCAAGCAGGGCGCGGTCGAGTACGCCTGGGACCTTGTGCGCGAGGGCTTCGGCCTGCACGAGGAGCAGCTGTGGATCACTGTCTTCGGCGGCGATGAGGAGCTCGGGCTCGGGCCCGACGAGGAGGCGATCGAGTCGTGGCTCTCGGTCGGCGTCCCGCGCGAGCGGATCGTCTCACTTGGGCGCGAGGACAACTTCTGGCAGAGCGGACCGACGGGCCCCTGCGGCCCGGACTCCGAGCTCTATCTCGACCGCGGCGTCGAATTCGGCAGCCCCGACGATCGCCCGGGCGGTGAGAACGCCCGCTTCCTCGAGTTCTGGAACCTCGTCTTCATGCAGTACGACCAGGAGGCGCCGGCGAAGCTCACGCCACTGCCGGCGCGCAACATCGACACGGGTATGGGACTGAGCCGGATGGCGATGCTCCTCCAGGGCGTCCCGACGATCTTCGACACCGACCAGTTCCGCCCGCTGATCGAGCTCGGCGAGTCGATGAGCGGTCGCGCCTACGGCAGCGAACCGGCGCTCGACCGCAGCCTGCGGCTGCTCGCCGATCACTCGCGGAGCGTGACCTTCCTCATTGCCGACGGCGTCGTACCCTCCAACACCGAGCGCGGCTACGTGCTGCGGCGCCTCATGCGCCGCGCGATCCAGCATGGGCGCTCGCTCGGCTTCGACCCCGGCTTCCTGCTTCGCTACAGCGCGCTCGTGCGCGAGCTGATGGGCTCCGCCTATCCGGAGCTCCACGAGCATCGCGAGCGCATCGACGTCTGGCTCGCCTCGGAGGAGGAGCAGTTCGGGCACACCCTCGAGCGGGGGATGTCGGTCCTTGGCGAGCTCATCGAGGCGGCGCGCGCCAGCTCCGGCGCGGTGTCCGGCGAGGACGCCTTCCGCCTGCACGACACCTTCGGCTTCCCCGTCGAGCTGACGCGCGAGCTCGTCGCAGACGCGGGACTCGACGTCGACCTCGACGCCTTCGAGGCGCTGATGGCCGGCCAGCGCCAGCTCAGCAAGGGCCTCGGGGCGGCCGCCCCCGACGGCGCCGCGCCGGCGCGCGAGCGCCTCGGCGCGTTTGCCTCGGAGGCCGGCTTCACGACGCGCTTCGTCGGCTATGAGACAACCGAGCAGGCGACGACGGTCGGCGCGCTCGCGCGCGAGGACGGCCGCGTGCTCGTCAAGCTCGCCGAGTCGCCGTTCTACGCGGCGGGCGGCGGGCAGGTGTCCGATACGGGGATCATCGAGTGCGCCGACGGCGACTGTCGCGCGCGCGTCGATGAGGTGGTGCGGATCGGCGAGGACCAGGCGCTGTGGGTCGTCCCCGAGCTCGGCGAGCTCGCCGAGGGAGAGCGCGTGCTCGCGCGCGTCGATCGCGTCGCGCGCCGGGCCGCGGAGTGCAACCACACCGCCACGCACCTGCTCCATGCCGCGCTGCGGCAGCGGCTCGGCGCGCACGTGCATCAGGCCGGCTCCTATGTCGGGCCCGACAAGCTCCGCTTCGACTACAGCCACGGCCAGGCGCTGAGCGCGCAGGAGCTGCGCGACGTCGAGGACCAGATCAACGCCTGGGTCCTCGAGAACCATCCGGTGCGGCCGATCACGACGACCTTGACCGAGGCGCGGGCGCTCGGCGCGATGGCGCTGTTCGGCGAGAAGTACGGCGATGTCGTGCGCATGGTCGAGATCGGCGACGGTCGTTTCTCGCGCGAGCTGTGCGGCGGAACACATGTCCGCACGACGGCCGAGATCGGCGTCGTGACGATCGTCAGCGAGAGCTCGAGCGCCGCCAACGTGCGGCGCATCGAAGCCCTCAGCGGGCCCGCGGCGCTGGCCGCGCTGCGCGAGCGAAGCGCTGCGCTCGAGCGGGTCGCCGAGCTCGTGCGCGCCGAGCCGAGCGCCGCGGCGGGCGCTGTCGAGGGCCTGCAGGCAAGGCTTCGCGAGCTCGAGCGAGCAGCGCGGAGTGAGGAGGCGGTGGACGCCGGCCCGCTGGCGGCGGCGGCGGAGACCGTCGGCGGCGTCCCGTTCGTAGCCGCCGCCGTCGCGAACCTCGACGCCAAGGCGCTCCCCGATCTCGCCGACCGCATCCAGGGAAAGCTCGCCGAGCCCGCGGTGATCGTTGTGGCGAGCGGGTCAACCGCCGTCGTCCGCGTCGAGAAGCCGCTCGCCGAGCGGGTCGACGCCAACGCGCTGCGCGAGGCATTCTCGGTCGCTTTCGGCGGCGGTGGCGGCGGCCGCGCGACGCTCGCTCGCGCGGGCGGCGGCGACCCCGCGAAGCTCGACGATGCCTTTGCGGCCGCGCGAGCCGCGCTCG
>DATGHN010000404.1:0-2915 GCA_035308005.1 Solirubrobacteraceae bacterium | reverse complement strand
GGTGGGTGAGCAAGTACGCCGAGCCCTGGGCCGCCTCGCTCAGCGCTCTCAAAACGAGAATCGAGGGCGAAGCAATGGAAAAGATCTTCGAGATTTACATCAAGACGACCCCCGAGCGCCTCTGGGAGGCACTGACCGACGGGGAGCTGCGGAGCATTTACACCTTCGGTGTCGCAATGGTCTCGGACTGGACGGCCGGCTCGGACTACCAGGGCCTTCCGCGCGGTGGGACGACGCCGATGATGGAGGGCGAGAACCTCGAGGTCGACCCGCCGCGCCGGCTCGTGCAGAGCTTCCGCGCGCTCTGGAGCGACGACGTCCGCGCGGTCGGCACGTCACGTGTGACCTACGACATCGAGCCGGTCGGCGACTCCTGCCGCCTGCTCGTCACCCACGATCAGCTGCCCGAAGGCGTGAACGGTGAGGTCTACGGCGGCTGGCCGATGATCCTGTCGGGGCTGAAGACCTACCTCGAGACCGGCGAGACGCTGACGACGCCCGGTTCGCTCCTCTACTCGACGCCCGCCTGATCGCCGACTCCGGCGCCGCCTCGCGACGGGGCGGCGCCGGGGTGTAGCTTGGCCTCATGGCATCTGAGGGCGCGGTCGCGCCGTTGAGCCGCTCACAGCGGCTGACGCTGCTGGCGTGCATCCTCGGGTCCTCAACGGCCTTCCTCGACGGAACGCTCGTCAACGTCGCGCTGCCCTCGATCCGCGCCGAGCTGCATGGCGGGCTAGCGACACAGCAGTGGGTCGTCGACGGCTATCTGCTGACGCTCGGGTCGCTGCTGCTCGTCGGCGGCTCGCTGGGCGACATCTTTGGGCGCCGGCGCGTGTTCGCCTGGGGTGTCGCGAGCTTCGGCGTGGCGTCGCTCTTGTGCGCGGCCGCGCCCAACGCGACGCTGCTGATCGCGGCGCGCGCGCTTCAGGGCGTCGCCGGGGCGGCGCTCGTCCCAAGCACCCTCGCGCTGATCATGGACACCTTCCAGGAGCACCAGCGGGCCGCGGCGATCGGCGCCTGGACGGCGTGGAGCGGGATCGCCACGGCGATCGGACCGCTCGCCGGCGGCCTGCTCGTCCAGCTCGGCTCGTGGCGCTGGATCTTCGTCGTCAACGTGCCATTCGTCGTGGCGACGCTGTGGCTGCTCGGGCACGCCCCGCGCGGGCTTGCGACCGCCCCGGCGCGCGTTGACTGGGTCGGCGGCCTGCTCGCCGCGCTCGGTCTCGGCGGGCCGGTCTTTGCGCTGATCGAGCAGCCCCACTACGGCTGGTCGAGCGGGCGCGTCTGGCCGGCGCTCGCCGCGGGCTTCGCGCTGTTCGCGTGCTTCGTGCTCTGGGAACGCCGCTGCCGGGCGCCGATGCTGCCGCTCGAGCTCTTTGCGATCCGCAACTTCAGCGTCGGCAACCTGGCGACGTTCGCCTACTACGCGGCGCTCGGGACGACGACGTTCTTCCTCGTCGTCTTCCTCCAGCAGGTCGCCGGCTACTCGCCGCTTGCCTCCGGCCTCTCGCTGATGCCGCTGTCGATCCTGATGTTCCTTCTGGCGCGGCGCTTCGGCGCGATCGCAGACCGCGTCGGGCCGCGGCTGTTCATGGGCATTGGGCCGCTCGTCACGGCCGCCGGGTTGCTGTGGCTGCTGCTGCGCGTCGACGCCCACGCGAGCTACGCGGGGGAGGTCCTGCCAGGCGTCGTCGTGTTCGCGCTTGGCCTGGCGCTGACGGTCGCGCCGCTCACCGCGGCGGTGCTCGGATCGGTCGCGAGCGGCCATTCGGGCGTCGCCTCGGGGGTCAATAACGCCGTCGCGCGAGTCGCCGGAATGATCGCCGTCGCCGCGGTCGGCGCGGCCGTCGCCGGGAGCTTCTCGAGCGCCTTGACGGCGAAGCTTCCGCCCGCTGTGCGGAGCGGCGCGCCGGCGCAGCGCGCGGCCGGGCGTCCGTTCGTGCTCGACGCCTCGGCGTTCGCGGTCTTCGAGCGGCCCGCCGCGCGAGCCGCACTGGCCGGCGCGTCGGTCGACGCCTTCCGTCTGGCGATCGGGATCGCCGCCGCGCTGGCGGCCTTCAGCGGGCTGCTCAGCCTGGTCGGGATCTCGAACCGATTCGCCAGGACGGCGGAGGGCGAAGGTGGAGCGCTTGTGGGTGGGAGTGGCGATGCCGCCGCTGAGCCGGTCGGCGCGGTGTGATCAGGCGTCGATGCCGTCGACGCGCGCCGGTATCCAGCGGCGCAGGACTTCGACGAGCTCGTTGTGGCGCATCGGCTTGGTGACGAAGTCGTCCATGCCGGCGGCGAGGCAGCGTTCGCGGTCGCCTTCCATTGCCTGCGCCGTCATCGCTACGACGGGGATGTGGCGGTCTTCGCCGATCTCGCGGGTGCGTAGCTCGCGGGTGGCTTCGTAGCCGTCCATGCCGGGCATCTGGCAGTCCATGAGGACCGCGTCATAGCGCTTGGTCTTCATCGCCTCGAGCGCGTCGGCGCCGTTTGAGACGACATCGACGCGGCAGCCGCAGCGCTCCAGCGAGCGTGCGGCGACGATCTGGTTGATCTGGGAGTCCTCGGCGACGAGGATCTCGGGCGGCCGTGACCATGAGGCGGCGGTCGAGACGTCGCGGCCTGCTGTGGGCGACGCCTGCTCGAGAAGCGGCGCTGCGAGGACGAGCTCGAAGTGGAATGTGCTGCCGTTGCCGGGCTCGCTGTCGGCGCTGATCGTTCCGTCCATCAGCTCGACGAGTTCGCGGGCGATCGCGAGGCCCAGTCCGGTGCCGCCGTAGAGGCGTGTGGTTGAGACGTCGGCCTGGGTGAAGGGCTCGAACATGCGGTCGAGCTTGCCGGGATCGATCCCGATTCCTGAGTCCTGGACTTCGATGCGGATCGGTGTGCCGTCGTCGGTCGGGGGACCGTTGGGCAGCAGGCGCACCGTG
>DATGHN010000403.1:0-11065 GCA_035308005.1 Solirubrobacteraceae bacterium | reverse complement strand
GCGCGGGCGCGCGAGCTCGGTTTCGCCGCGCTCGCGTGCGCTTCGACCGGCAACCTCGGCAACGCCGTCGCCGCCCAGGCCGCCGCGCTCGGCCTGCCCTCCTACGTCTTCATTCCGGCCGACCTCGAGGAGGCCAAGGTCCTCGCCACTGGCATCTACGGCGCGAACGTGGTGTCGGTGCGCGGCAACTACGACGACGTCAACCGCCTCTGCACGGAGCTCTCGGCGGAGCACGACGACTGGGCCTTCGTGAACATCAACATGCGCCCCTACTACTCCGAGGGCTCGAAGACCGTTGCCTATGAGATCGCCGAGCAGCTCGGCTGGGAGCTCCCCGACCGAGTGATCGTGCCGATCGCATCGGGCTCGCTGTTCACCAAGATCAACAAGGGCTTCAGGGAGTGGATCGAGCTAGGGCTCGTGAGCGGGCGCGAGCCGGTGATGAACGGCGCGCAGGCGACAGGCTGTGCGCCCGTCGCAAACGCCTTCGCTGCTGGGCAGGACTTCTGCCAGCCGGTCAAGCCGTCGACGATCGCGAAGTCGCTGTCGATCGGCAACCCGGCAGACGGGCCCTACGTCCTCGAGCTCGCGCGGCGCACCGGCGGAAGCGTCGACGCGGTCAGTGACGATCAGATTCGCGCGGGCATCGCGCTGCTCGCCGAGACGACCGGCATCTTCACCGAGACAGCCGGCGGCGTCACGGTCGCCGTTCTCGCCGAGCTCGCTCGGCGCGGTGACATCGACCCCGACGAGCGCGTCGTGCTGCTGATCACCGGCGACGGACTGAAGACGCTCGACGCGGTCCGCGGCAGCTTCAAGGCGCGGGAGATCGATCCCACGGTCGACGCTTTCGATCTCGCGTTCGAGACGGTGGCCGCCTGATGGCGGCGCGCGTCAAGATCCCAACGCAGTTGCGCGCGGCGACCGGTGGCGCCAGCGAGGCGACCGTCGAAGGCGGCACGGTCGGCGAGGTGCTCGACGGGCTGTTCGAGGAGTTCGGCGAGCTTCGCGAGCGGATCGCTGACGAGCAGGGTGGGCTTCGTCGCTTCGTCAACGTCTATCTGGGCGGTGAGGACATCCGCTTCCTCGACGGCATCGCAACAAGCGTCCCCGACGGCGCCGAGCTGACGATTCTCCCGGCGGTCGCCGGTGGCTGAGCCGCACCACCAGGTCCGCTGGCTCGATGAGCCCGAGGAGAAGGACTACGCAGCGGCGCGCAGCTACCTGTCGCTGCTCATCGCGCCCGATGACCTCGACGATCTGATCAAGCGCTTGCGCACGGCGCCGCTGGGGGAATGGCGCGCGAAAGACATCCTGCGCGCCGCGCAGCTGCCGCTGCTCGGCCCCAAGCAGAGTGAGGAGGTGGCCGAGAAGCTCGCCAAGGTGCGCGCGAAGGAACCGCTCTCGCCGATTCTGCTCGTATCGCCCAAGAAACAGTCGCGCCTGCAGATCGCCGACGGCTATCACCGCACGTGCGCGGCCTACCTCGCCCACGAGGACACCTTCGTCCCCGGGCGGATCCTCTTTCCGTGAGTCAGCCCGCGGCGCGCGTGCTGTAAGGGGAGCTGCCGCTACAGCGCGTGGCGGCGCCGCTGTACTTGGTCGTGATCACGCCGTGCTCGCGTCCGTCGGCGGTGAATGTGCCAGAGATCTTGAAGGTCGCCGCGACGGAGCCCGCGAGCGGACCTGTGCCGATCGTGTCCTCACCGGTTGCTGCGAATTTGCCGGAGGCGGAGATAGCCGTACGCGGGAAGGCCAGCGTCGGCGTCCCCGGCGGCGCGTTGCCGGTGCAGTAGATCGGCAGGTTGGCGATGTGGACGGCGATCACTGAGCGAGCATTGGCCGAGACGCGCAGCGTGATCGCGATGTGGCGAGCACCGGCCAGCGCACCGGCGTAGTTGGCACCAGGATGCGCCGTCGCGGCGAAGGCGGCCGAGGTCAGGGCACAGGCGACGGCGGCCGGCAGGAGCAGGGCTCGCAGAGCGACGCGGCGGCGCATTCGACGTGAATGATCGCAGTCCTTTGCGCAGGTCTGGCCCGGGGCGACAACTCAACGATCGGACAACGGGAGCCCGGCGAGTCGAACCATCGTTGGGCGTGGGCCTGGTATCTAAAGTCCCCCGGCTCCCGGTTCGAAACTCACCTTAGGCCCCTCGAACGAACCGAGACCGACATGACCGCCAGGACGACCAACAAGACACATCCCACACCCGCCTACTCCTCCATTCCCTGGCCGACGTCGGCGACGCGCTCGAGCGCATTCGGGGCGACGCTTGCCCGCGCGCGCCGCACGACGCGGGCGAAGCGCGCGCAGGGGCTTCTGCCGCGCACACGGCGGGGCGCCCTCGACGGTCCGCCGCCGGAAGTCCAGCGCGAGCTCGACGCCGCCGCCCGCGTCAGCCAGACGCTCGCCGCCGAGGGCAAGGAGCTTCGCTTCGGCACGGACGCCGACGGTCGGGTCTTGGTTGAGCTGACGGATTCCGCGGGTCACGAGATCGACGTGATCGGCCCCGACGGGTTGTTCCGCCTGCTCCAGCAGCAGCAGCAGCAGTAGGCCCGGGCGCTACGGAGCCGAGGCGCCGCGCGGCTTGATCCCCGCCAGGCGGCACTGCGTCTGTGTGCGAAGGTCAAGCGGATCTCGCGCTGCGTAGGCGGCGGCGCACGCCGAACGCGCGGCGGCGCCGCAGTGGCTGAGCACCTGGCCGCCCATCGAGCCGGGGAAGGTGACCGTTATGCAGCCATTGCGCGACACCGGTGCGCTCGAGCGCGCGACCAGATAGACGCAGGCACCGACGATCGCGACCAGCACGAGGGCGATCGCCCGCCGCTGCGCGCGGGTGAGGGGCTGCGCGAGTCGCTGGGCTTGCCCGACCATCACCATCGCCGGCCGAGTATAGGCAGGGGTCTGGATCAGCCCTCTGAATCGCTCCTCGGCAGGTGGCGTCCGCTCAACCCGGCGACGGCCCGTCGCGGGGTGATCGCACCGGAGGCGCGCCACCGGACGGCGCCGGCGCGGGTCATCCGCGGCGGGGGCCGGCGCGACACCTGTGGGGTATGGCCGCCGGAGCGAGTCGCTCGTAGCGTTGAACGCAACCGCATGAGCACCGCCCGGCCGCACACACCCCATCGCAGCGCGCGAGCTTCGCGCCTCCACAGCTCCGGCCGCCGCGTCGACGGTGCAGGCGTCGCCAGCCTCGCCCTCGTCGGCGGCGCGCGCCTGGTTCGTGCCGCCATGTGCGGCCTGCTCGACGCTCAGCAGGGCATGCGAGTCGCCCACGCGCTCTCCTCGGTTGAGGCGCTCGAGGAGGCATGGCGCCGCGAGACGCTGCAGTGCGACGTGGTGCTTCTCGACGCCGAGGATCAGGGCGGCGTCCGCTGCATCGCAGCAGTGGACCGCGTGCTCGCGCTCGGAATGCGCTGCAGGCTCCTGCTCCTGAGCTCGAACGTCAGCTCGGAGATCGTGCTGTGCGTGAAGACGCGACCAATCGACGGCGTCGTCCTGAAGGAGTCATCGGTCTGCGAGCTGTGCGAGTCGATCGGCGAGGTCATGAGCGGGCGACGGGTGCTGCCGAAGCAATGGGATGCCGGGCCGCGAGCCATCCCGCTCACCCCGCGACAGCTCGAGGTGCTCAAGCTAATGGCCCACGGCCAAAGCAACGAGGAGATCGCGCGCCGCCTCGGACTACAGCGCAACACCGTCAAATTTCACATCAGCCAGATCTTCCGGCGCCTTGGCGTGCGCAACCGCATCGAGGCCGCTGCACGCCTCCGTCCCGAAGACCGCCGCTAAGGCGGAAGGAAACTGCCCACCTGTAGGCCCCAAACATCACCCGCAGGGGGCCACGCCTCATGCTGCAATTCACCCAAGCCCGGCAGCTGCGATCTGCCGGGCGCAGTTTTTAAAATAGGCGACGAGGGCCTCGTGATCATCGCCGAGGCGCGGCGCCGGCGGTAGCGCGGTCGCGCGCGGCGGAGCACCGAAGAGCGGTGCATCACGCCGAAGCTCGGCGCCGCCGACCTAGGCGATTTAGATAGCGCAATCCTGGTCCATCGGAGCCTCCTTGGCCGATGTTTTGGATCGCTCCTGTTGTACCACCATCAGCGTCGGTGTCAAACATGGTCGACCGAACGCGGAGGGGTGGCGCCGCGCCGAGCCGGGTTTCAGGCGCCAAAGAACTCCATCAGCAGCGGCGCGCGGTGGTAGCGTAGCCGCGTGATCATCTCGACCATGAACGACCTTCCCGGCTATGAGATCGAGGAGGTTCTGGGCGAGGTATTCGGGCTGACGGTTCGCTCGCGCAACATCGGGTCGGTGATCGGCGCGGCCTTGAAGTCGCTGTTCGGCGGCGAGTTGCGCGGAATGACCAAGATGCTCGCCGCGGGTCGCGACTCGGCGACCGAGCGGCTCGTCTCAGAGGCCGAGGCCAAGGGCGCCAACGCGATCGTCGCGTTCCGCTTCGATACCTCTGAGCTCGGCTCGCTATGGACCGAGATCTGCGCCTACGGGACTGCCGTGCGGGCGCATAAGACCGCGTAGGCGGGACGCGCCGGTCGGGGGGAGGCTCCTGTGATCGCCGGCAACCGCCGTTCGCAGGTCGTCACCGCAGCGTGCATTGGACTCGCCGTTGCCGGCTGCGGTGGTGCCGCGCGCGCCCCGGTCGCGTTCGTCCGCTCACCCGCATGCAGCACGAAGGTCGCGCTCGCGACGCCGAAGCTCACCGCTGTGCGCACGAAGATGATCGAGCTAGCGGGCAGCCCCTTCGGTGTAACTACAACTCGTGACGGGCGCTGGTCGTTCGTGGACGAGCTGGGACCTCGCGCGGCCGTCGCGGTCTTCTCCGACGCGGGCGCGTCGCCGGCCCTCGTTCGCACCGTCGACCTCCATGCTCTGGCGCGCGGAAGCTCTCTTACCGCCGACGGTCGTTACCTGCTCGTAGCGAATGCCCGCAACGGCGCTGCCGTGCTCAGCGTCGCGCGCCTTGAATCGGGAACCGGAAATCCGGTGCTCGGGACGCTCACCCGCGGGCTGACGCTCCCGCGGCGCGGACGGGGCCCCGTCGGCGTGGGCGCGATCGAGACGGCGAGCTCGCTCGATGGCCGCTTCGCGTTCGTCTCCGTCGAGTACGGAGACCTCGTCGCGGTCTACGACCTTCGCGCCGCACTTGCCGACGGCTTCGCCCGGTCGAGCTACGTCGGTTCGGTGCCGCTCGGCCAGTCGGTCGTAGGCATGGCCGTCTCGCGCGACGGGCGCTGGCTGTACGTGACGAGCGAGTCGCGGGCTGGGAGCCGGGCGCTTTCCACGCCGGGCACGCTGAGCGTCATCAGCATCCCAACGGCGGAAAGGAGCCCGGCTCATTCGGTGGTGAGCACCGTCGACGCTGGTTGTCAGCCGGTTCGCGTGGTCCTCAGCCCCGACGGCCGCACGGTCTGGGTGACGGCACGCGCCAGCGACGCGCTGCTCGCGTTCTCCGCCTCCCGCCTGCTGAGCAGTCCAGCACGCGCCCTGCTCGCCGCGGTGCGCGTCGGCGAAGCTCCGGTCGGACTCGCGATCGTCGACGGCGGCCAAGACGTGGTCGTGGCGGATTCGAACCGCTTCGGAGCGCCCGGCGCGCAATCCTCTCTGACGGTCGTCGACACCGCACGAGCGCTCGCGCACAAGCCGGCGGTCGTCGGGGCGCTCCCGGCAGGCGCATTCCCGCGCGAGGTGGCCGTTGCCCCGAACGGACGGCTGCTACTCGTCGGAGACTTCGGCTCAGACCAACTGGAGGCCGTGTCGGTTTCATCGTTGCCCTGAGCGCCGGCCGCCCGGCGGAGAACTAGAGGAGCACAACATGCACGCAGTCGTGATTTCGGGAACGTTCAACGACCGGTCCGCCGCGGAGGCGGAGGTTCCCGATCTGACGGCGCGGGTGTCCGGAATGCCCGGCTTCGTCGCCGGCTACTGGATCGCGCTCTCAGGCGGGGAGGCCCACGCGATCATCGTCTTCGAGACCGCTGAGGGGGCGCAGGCGCTCGCGCAGGCGGCGCACGGCGGGCCGTCGGACGCCGTCAGCGTCACTGCGATCAAGGTCGGTGAGGTCATCGGGCGCGCCTAGCTCTCACTCGCGCGGCGGGTTCCAGATGATCTCCCAGAGGTGCCCGTCGGGATCGCGGAAGTAGCCCGAGTAGATCCCCCATGGCCGCTCGTGCGGTGGGTCGGTAATCGTTGCGCCCGCGGCGACAGCGCTCGCAAGGAGCCCGTCGACCTCGGCTCGCGAGGCGACGAGTTGTCCGATGCTGAACTCGCCGGAGTTCGCCGGGCCGAGGGTGATCGCTGCGTCTTTGGCAAGCTCAGAACGGGGGTAGAGGGCAAGCGTCAGGCCTCCCTCGAGGTGGAACATCACGACAGCGCCGGCCGGGGTCTCATCGTCACCCTCGTACTGGTCGCCGACCACCCCGGAGGTGTCCAGGCCGAGTCCGTCGCGGTAGAAGGCGAGCGAGCGCTCGAGGTCCGAGACGGCGAGAGTGAGGACGTGGACCCGAGGATCCACGGCCTAAGACTCGCGGGCCGCGCGGAACAGGCGCGTCATCGACTGGAGGAGCTTCCAGCCGATCGCCCCATTGCTCTCGACGAGCGGGCGAAAGTCCCAGAAGGTGACGCCGTAGCAGACGAGGTCGCTTGCCGCGGTGATCGACGCGCTGCGCGTTCCTTCGTCGATCAGCGCGATCTCGCCGAAGTAGTCGCCGGATGAGAGGGTCGTCTTCTGCTCGCTGTGCACGAACACGTTCGCTTCGCCGGTCTCGATCACAAAGAAGGCGGCGCCGCCGGACCCCTCCTGGATCACCGTCTCACCGGCGCGAAACCGCCGCACCTTAAACAGCCTCGCGATCTGCCCGATCTCATCGTCGGTCAGCTCGGCAAACAGCGGGACGCGCTTGAGTGCCTCGGTTGGGACGCCGCTCATCGAGCGCGATTCTAGGCGCCTGCGCGCGTCACGGCGCGACACTGCAGCAGGTAGAGCGTCCCGTCGGCAATCGCCCACTCGATGTCGCGCGCCGGACCGTAGACATGTTCGCAGCGCTCGGCCAGGCGGTTGAGCTCGCCGACCCGCGCCTCGTCAAGGCAAAGCTTCTCCTGAAGCTCAGGCGCGATCGGATCTTCGAAAGTGCCGCCCTCCGGGAGCGTGCGGACGGCGATCTTCTTCAGGCCCGGCACGCTCTCGAGTATCCGTCCCGAGCGATCGACCCGGAAGTGGTCGGGGATCACGAGGCCTGCGACGACGGCCTCACCGAGGCCCCAGCTCGCCTCGATGACGCGCTCGTCGGCGCCGCTGATTGGGTTCTGGGTGAACATCACCCCGGCGCTCTCGGGATCGAGCAGGACCTGCACGACGACGCCGACGCTGGGGCGCGTGAAGAGGCCGACCTTCTGGCGGTAGGTGATCGCCGAGTCCGAGTTCGCCGACCACCAGATCTCGCTGACGGCGTCGGTCAGCACCTCCCAGGACGGAACGTTGAGAAGCGTCAGGTGCTGACCGGCAAAGCTTGCCTCCGCGCCGTCCTCATCGACCGCCGACGAGCGGACGGCGAGGGGACCGCCGAGCGGGCGCACGAGGTTCGTGACCGTCTCGATCGCGTCCTCCTCGCCGGAGGCGACAGCCTCGACGATCGGGCCGGCGAGCGCGACGCCGGGGGGGACCGGAAGGCCGTCGCGCAGCGCCTGGCCAAGCCCGACGGCCTTCGAGCCGAACAGCGAGACCTCGGCGGCCTCATCTAGGAGGACCGCCTCGCTCACCCGAGAACCGTCACCTCGCCGGCGTCGCCGTCGACGCGCAGGAGCGTGCCGTCGGCGATCAGTTCCGTAGCGTTCCGCGTACCGACCACGCCCGGGATCCCGTACTCGCGCGCGACGATCGCTGAATGCGAGAGCAGCCCCCCGCTGTCCGTGACGATCGCGCCGAGCAGCGGCAGCAGGATGTTGAACGCCTCGGTCGTCGAGACAGTTACAAGGACGTCTCCCTTGGCGATCCGGTTGAACTCCGACGGGCCGGCGATACAGCGGGCCGGACCTTCATACACTCCCCGGCTCGCCGCGAGCCCGCGGAGCTTCTGCCCCTCGTGCTCGGCCTCCGAGCTTCCGAACAGCTCGCTCATGATGATCCCGATGGCGCCCATCATTCGCCCGGCTCCGGGCGGAAGCCCGGACGGATCGGGCGGTGGATGCGGCGGATCGCCAAGCGTCGCCGGGGCGTCCTTGGCCGTATACCTTGCCCGGAACGCCGCGCGCCCGGCGAGTTCATCCGCCGACGGCCCGTCAGCGCCCGACACGAGTGAGCACATCTCGTCAAAACCGGCGTAGACGAGATGCTCGGGGTCGTGGATACGGCCCGCGGCGGCGAGCCGATCGCCGGCACCGAGCACGGCTCGGCGCATCAGCCCCGAAGCCCAGATGTCGCTGAACACGCCGCGCTCGTCGCGGATCCTGTAGGTGAGGCGAGCCTCGCCGAGCAGCTCGTCGAACTCCGCGCGGTGCTCCTCCGGAACCTGGCTTCGCACCCGCTCGATCTGCGCCTCGAGGTCCGAGGACTCGCCGCCGGCGCGCTCGCTCGCCACCTGAATTGCGCGCACGAGGACGTCCGGCAGCTCGATCGCGCGCGGCTCTGCGATGTCGAAGCCGTCGAGCAGGCGGTTGCCGACGAGGTCGAGGTACTCGGACACGGCCGCGCCGGTGCCGCCCTCCAGGGAACGCAGCTCCTCGAGGACGGTCGCCGGGTCGCCATCCGAAGCGAGGAGCCCTTGAGCGCGGGGGTCATTCTCGATTGCCGCGATCAGCTCCTCGAGCTGCCCCGATGCGCCCGCCGAGACCGGCGAAGCGCCGGCCATCAGGCCGAGCAGCTGGGAGGAAGGTAGGCCCGTCCAGGCGCCCGCGTGAGCGAGGAAATCACCGGTCGGCACGACCGCCGCCGCGGTGTGGCGCATGTGCTGCGAAAGCATCGCCGAGTGGTGATCGCGACAGCGGCCCAGGTACTCGACGAGCTCTTCGTCGCTGAGCGTCGAGGGGTCGATCGATTGGATCTCGCGATGCACCACGATCGACGCCGGCTTGATCGTCGCGTCCCACGCCTCGAGCTGCTCGCGCCAGAGCTTTCCGGCGAACACCTCCTCGGCACGCTTGAAGCGCGCCGGCGCCTCCTCAGGCGCCACCGGCCTCGGACTCATGTACGCAAAGCCGTTCACGTACTGGTAGTCGAGCGTGTCGATCAACATCCCGTAGAAGCTTGTGAAGTCGCGCACGCCACGCTGCATGGCGTCCGGATGGACCTCGGTCCAGTAGCGGGTCGCGGGCCGCGGGAAGTGCACCGCCTCGAGTTCCCACGATCCGGGTCCCGGCGCCTCGAACCGAAGCTCGTCCAACGTCGGTGCCTCAGTCACAGATCTCCCCTTCCTGTGCGTCGATAGAAGGTCGGCCGGCGGCTGCAGCGCCGGCCGCAGGGCATCGTACGCCTGTCGAGGAAGGGGCGCGGGGGCGCGGCAACCACGCTGGCGCTACGCTCGAGCGACGATGAGGTGGTGTGCGGTCGTCGTGGCTGCCCAGGCCGTGTCGGCGATGCCGGCGGCGGCGCATCCGAGCCGCGAAACGGCGGGCACGTTCGCGCTCGGCAGCCGCTGCTCACTCGCGCAGCAGTCGCGCTATGAGCGTGCGGGGTTTGTCTGCGTCGGCGCCAAAGGCGGCGGATACCGGCTCGCAGAGATCGTCGCCGAGCCCTACTCCGCGGCGCTGGGAAAGGTCTGCGCCAGGATGCGAGCCCACCGCCCGCCGCAGTGCCCGCCGACCACTCCCTAGCCGTGGCGTCAGAGTCCGAGGCGCCGGACGCCGTGCTCGTCGAAGCCGAGGTGGTGTCCGACCTCATGGCGCACCGTAGTGATGATCTGGGCCCTCAGCCGCGCCGGATCGCTGCCAAAGTCGCGAACCAGCGTGTCGCGAAAGATCATGATCTCGTCCGGCAACGCCCAGTTCTCCGGAGCTCCGTAGCGCCTTCCGTGACCGTATTTGCGACCGATGTACAGGCCATAGGCCTGGTGTTTGGCGCCGTCATCGGACACGACCACGGCCACACCCTCGAGCGCTCGCTGGAAAGCGTCGGGCAGTTCGTCGAGGGCCGAGCGGACGAGCTGCTCGAACTCCATCTCGGAGTAGGGGCCTGAATCCAGCTCGCCGTCGAGGGCTCGTGAGCCGTCCCGCTGCTCGGCCGCGAGGCGCTCCACTTCGTCCTCGAGTGCGTCGAACTCTCGTTCGTCCATCGCCGGCGGTATGTAGCACACGGGCGCGCGACCAGCGGCGGAGGCGGCGCGCAGCAGACGAAGGCAGCGTCCCGCCGAATCTTCGAATTCGCGATCTGCCGTCCAAACGCGTCCGCTCGAGTGCGCAAACGCCTAGCCAGGCCGCGTCGCCAGGCGTAACATCGCGGTTACAAATCCGCAACAAGATCATCACGGCCGGGAAACAGTCGCGTTCGGCGTGACGTCTCGCCCCGGGGTCTCCTCGGGCCAAGACGGGTCACCGATCGCGATTCGAATGCCGCCCGCGAACACAACCACCTCAGAGGGAGGACTATGTCTAATCGCTACCGCGGTGCGCTGGCTGGCGTGTCGCGCAGGCGTGCGCTGGTGTCGGCCTCCGCGGTCGCCGTGACAGCCGTCGCCTTCGTCGGCGTGAGCCTCGGCCAAGCGGCCACGAGCTGGTCGACGGCGACGTCGGCGACTGGCGGGGGCGGCATGAGCAAGCTGATTGCGGCCGCCAAGGCCGAGAAGACGCTGAACGTGATCGCTCTACCGAACAACTGGGCCAACTACGGAGCGGAGATCTCGACGTTCCAGAAGAAGTACGGAATCAAGATCAACAGCGAAGCTCCCAGCGACTCGAGCGCCCAGGAGATCACCGCGATCCAGACATCGGGTGGTCGCAGCTCGGCTCCCGACGTGGTTGACGTTGGACAGTCCTACGCTGTTGCCGGTGCGGCCAGTGGCCTGTTCGCTCCCTACAAGGTCGCGACCTGGGCGAACATTCCCGCACCCAACAAGGCGG
>DATGHN010000402.1:0-3032 GCA_035308005.1 Solirubrobacteraceae bacterium | reverse complement strand
GCGCGCAGCGCCTTCATGGCGTTGGGGCCGAGCGCGACACCGGCGCCGATCTCCTTGAGCTCGGGCGCGGCCTCAAACACACGGACTTCGAATCCGCGCCTGACGAGCGCCTTCGCGGCCGTCAGGCCGCCGATTCCCCCGCCGATGATCGCGATGCGCGCGGTGCGCGCCATAGCTCCTCCTCAGTCGCCGACGATGCCGCCGCTGACTCTAGCCAACGGCGACATGAATCCTGAAACCCTCAGACTCCTCTAATCGATCGCCTCGATCAGGCGGTCGGGCGCGCCATCTGAAAGAGCGCCTCGACGACCGTGTAGTCGGCCGGGCCGCCGCAGCGCGCGACCGGGCGAAGCGCGGCCGTGTCGACCGCCGCGTCGACCAGGCGCGTCTCGTCGAGATGGACGCCGACCACCTGGCCGATCACGAGGTGCTGGTCGATCGGCCGCCCGTCGGTGTCGTGCAGCTCGAGGTGGTGGACGACGCGGCACTCCATCGAGCAGGCGGCGGCGGCCACGCGCGGCGGTGAGACGATCCGCGACGGAGCCATCTCGAGGCCCGCGCGCTCGAACTCGCTGGCACCGCGCGGCAGCGGCGCCGATGTCTCGTTCATCTGCTCGCGCAGCTCGAAGGTCACGAGGTTCCAGACGAACTCGTCGATCTCCCCCGCGAAGGTCGCCGAATCCTTGCGCCCGTTGCTCGAGAAGGCGAGCATCGGCGGCCCCTCGGCCACGGCGTTGAAGAAGCTGTAGGGCGCGAGGTTGACGCGCCCGTCGGCGGCGCGCGTCGACACCCAGCCGATCGGCCGCGGCGCGACCAGCGACTTGAACGGATCGTGCGGCAGCATCGTCCGATCGCGTAGATGTGGTTCGTAGAAGATCATCGGCGGACATAATCATGGCGTGCGGCGCTGGATGCTCTGCATCGCGTTCGTTGGCTTCGCCCCCCTAACTTTTGTTCGCCTCGGCGCATGCGCCGAGGCGCGGGTGGGTGCATGCACCCACCCGGCCCACGAGAGCGCTCAGCGCAGCTGGCCGTTCGCTCGTTTCCAGATCGGTCTGACCAGTCAGCCCGGGACCGCCGGCTCGCTCGGGCCGCTGCGGCTTCGCTACCAGTACCTCGCGGGCGGCGTCAACACCGGGCACGGCTGGACGACGTGGAATCCGAACGGCTCGTTCGCGAGCCTCTACGTCGCCGAGTCCGAGGCCCACCACGTAGTTCCCGTGTTCAGCTACTACCAGATCCGCCAATCGCTGCCGGGAGCGAACGTCGCCGATGAGGCGTCCGCCGATCTCGGCAACCTGGCCAACGCCTCGACGATGAGCGCCTACTTCGCCGACCTGCGCGAGTTTTTCAAGCGCGCGGCCGGTGCGCATGGGCCGGTCGTCCTGCACCTGGAACCGGACCTGTTCGGCTACATCGAGCAGCACGCGAGCGGGGGAAACGCCGCCACGGTGCCGGCGGATGTCGCCGCGAGCGGGCTGAGCGGCTTGCCGCAGAACGCGGCCGGCTTCGCCCAGGCGGTTCTTGCTCTGCGCGATCAGATCGCGCCGAACGTCCTCGTCGGCTACCCGATCTCGATCTGGGGGACGGGCCTCGACATCCACTTCAGCCATCCGAGCGACGCTCAGGTCGATCAGATGGCGGTGAAGTCGGCGGCCTTCTACCGCTCGCTGCACGCGAACTTCGACCTCAGCTTCACCGAGGTAAGCGACCGCGACTCGGGTTATGCGAGCGTCGTCAACCACGAGAGCGGGGCGGCGTGGCGGCCCGTCGACTTCGCTCGCGACCTCCGCTTCCTCGCCGGCTACCACCGCCGCGTGCCGCTGCCGATCGTGATGTGGCAGATCCCGCTCGGTAACACGATGCTCGACAACACCCCGTACCGCTACCGCGACAACAAGGTCCAGTGGCTTCTCGGGCCGGACGGGCGCGCGCACCTTGAGGCCTACGTGCGCGCGGGACTCGTGGCGCTGCTCTTCGGCGGCGGGCAGCCGAGCGACACCGACACGGCGCACGACGGCGGCTACTTCACGGCGCGCGCCCGCGCCTACTACCGCGCCGGGGCGCTGCCCCTTGCGTAAGCGGCGGCCTGCGTTCGTACCAGGTCGACGAGGTTGCCGAGGGCAAGGTTGACGTCGTAGACGTGGAGCCCCCAGTCGGGCCCCTCGGACTCGCTGACGGCCGGACGGACGTCCGCGGAGCCGCCCGGGCGCTCGACCTCAAGCCAGCTTGCGCCGTCGCGGCGCTCGCAGCGCGCCGTGTACTCGCCGGGGTAGGCGACCCATGGCGTCGCCGCTTTGGCGCCGCTGTCGGCGGTCGGCGCGTAGGTGTCAAGCGGCGCCGTGCCGCCGGCGGGCGACGCCGGGTTGACGCAGAGAATGTGTGTCGTCGGCGGGTTCTGGGCGAAGGGGTCGAGCGCGCTCATGGTGCGCCCGAAGTAGGCGCCCGCCGGCGGCTCGGTGAAGAAGCTCGAGTAGGCAACGACGCAGCCGGTCTGCGTGGCGGCGGAGCAGGGCGGGATGTACGGGAAGTCGCCGCCCGGGCCGACGGTCACGTTGCCGCCCATCAGGAGAGCCGAGACGAGACGGTGGCGAAGCGCCGGATTCTGGTCGACGCGCTGCATGAGCAGGTTGATCAGCACCGTCGCTCCCTGCGAGTGGCCGATGAAGACGATGCCGCGGCCGTGGTTGTAATCGTGCAGGTAGCTCTCGAAGCCGGACTGCAGGCTGTTGTAGGCGGTCAGCGCCTCCTTGAGGGTCAGCTTGGCCGGGTTGAGCAGCGCTGCGAGGGTGATCTGGCGGTAGACGGGCGCATAGACGCGGCAGACCTGGGAGAAGCGCGAGGCCTGGGCGATCGCGACGGCGCGCTCCTGCGGGTCGATCGCGAGGCTGGCGTTGGCGGTCAGCTGGTCGCTGACGGTCGGGTAGACGTAGAAGCAGTCGATCGGCGGGTTGGCGGCGGGCCGCGCGTGGAGCACGCCCTGGCGCCCGGCGGCGCCGATGACCGTCGCGGTCAGCGGGGCGGTGCAGGGG
>DATGHN010000401.1:0-9237 GCA_035308005.1 Solirubrobacteraceae bacterium | reverse complement strand
CGAACGTGCTCGACGCGTCGCAGGCAAGCTGACTCGACATGCGCCCGCCGCCCGAGACGCCCGTCGCGAACACGCGATGGGCGTCGATGCAGTAACGGCCCTCGAGCGTCTTGACGAGGTCGGTCAAGAAGCTGATGTCGTTGGCCGCGTTCGCGGGCGGCATGGCGCCACCGACGAGCGGCACGCCCGGAATGTTCCAGTCGAACCCAGGGCCGTTCGCGATCAGGGCCTGCGGGTAGGCGACGATGAAGGTGTCGGCGTCGGCGGTCGCGTCCATGCCGCTGAAGAGCTCTTGCTGGCGGGCGTCGCTGCCGCTGCCGTGGAGATTGAGGATCAGCGCCGTGGCCTGCGTCTCCTTGTAGCTGCTCGGGACATGCACGATCACGGTGCGCGAGTGCCCGCCGATCGAAAGCTGCAGGGTCGTGGAGCCGCTCGAGGCTGAGTGACCGCAGCCCGAGGCCGCGGCGGCGTGCGAGGCCGCTCCGGCGGCGGAGCTTGCGAACGCCGCGGCGGCGGTGAGCACCAGCGTCAGCGCCGCGAGGCGAGCGCCCGGGCGCCGCGCCCGGCGGCGGCGCGGGCTGAATGTGCAGGACATCGACCTTCCCTCCTCCCCCGGCTCATGTATTGCGCAACCAGGTTGCCTAATATACAGAGCGATGGCCGACGACGCAACTGCGCCCCTCTACCGCTTCGGCGACGTGCTCGCCCTGGCCCGCCTGGCGTGGCGCGAGCGAATGGCGCAGGGCCTCGCCTCTCGCGGCTACGGCGACTACCGAACGAGTGACGCCGCGGCGGTGCGCATGCTCCTGGCCGGCCCGGTGACCGTCGGGACGTTCGCGAGCTTCCTGGGCGTCAGCCGCCAGGCCGCGCGCAAGATCGCGCGCGGCCTCGAGCAGCGCGGCTTTGCGAGCGCCGCGCGCGACGAGGCCGACGCCCGGCGCGTCAACCTCACGCTTACGGCCGCCGGGCTTTCCTACGCCGACGCGGTTGTCGCAGTGATCGACGACCTCAACCGCCAGACCGCCGCCGCCGTCAGCGCCGAGCAGCTCGCGGCCGCCGACGCCGTGCTGCGCGCGGTCCTCGAGGTCAGCCGCCGCGCGGCGCGGATCGGCGCGCAAATCGCGCCACCGCGGGCCGCCTCCTAGAATGGCCGACCGCGATGGACGAGCGCACGCAACTGCTGCACGACACGCTGCGCCAAGCGCACCCCTGGCATCTTGCGACGACCACCCCGGACGGGCTCCCCCACGTCAGCACCGTGTGGCTTGACCTACAGGGTGAGCGGATCCTCTTGAACACCGCGATCGGTCGAGTCAAGCAGCGCAACATCGAGCGAAACCCGCGCGTGGCGCTCAGCTGGTGCGATCCCGAAAACCCCGATCGCAGCCTCGCCGTTCAGGGACGCGTCGTCGAGACGATCGCCGGCGAGCAGGCCGAGGCCGACTGCGACGCGATCGCTCAGAAGTACATCGGCGGCCCCTACCCCTGGCGAGCCGAGGGCGAGCGGCGCATCACCTATCTGATCGAGGCGACGCGGATCCACACGCCGGGCGGCTGAGGCCGCCGCGGCGCGCCGCTCTCAGCCGCCGAGGCGCTCGCGCCCGTGCGGCTCCCAGTAGTCGAGCTCAGGGCCGATCGGGACGATTCCGATCGGGTTCAGCTGCGGCAGGTTCATGTGGTAGCCGCGGATGAAGTGGTCGAAGTTGACGCTGTCGGCGACGTTCGGCGTCTGGAAGAGGTCGCGCAGGTAGGGCCAGAGGTTGTCGTAGTCGATCAGCCGGCGGCGGTTGGCGCGAAACAGGCCGTGGTAGACGGGGTCGAAGCGAAGCAGCGTCGGGAACGCGCGCCAGTCGGCGAGGGTGTGCTGTGAGCCGGCCAGGTAGCGGCGCTGGGCGAGCAGCGCGTCCATGCGGTCAAGCGTTTCGAAGAGCGGCACGATCGCCTCGTCGTAGGCCTCCTGAGAGGCCGCGAAACCGACGTCGTAGACGCCGTTGTTGAGCCCGCGGTAGACCCAGTCGTTGATCTCGTCGATCTCGGCGCGAAGGGGATCAGGGTAGAGGTCGAGATCGCCATGGGCGGCCCAGTCGTTGAAGGCGCCGTCGAGCATCACGATGATCTCGGAGGACTCGTTGTTGACGATCTGCCCGGTCTTGCGGTCCCACAGCACGGGCACGCTGACGCGGTCGTCATAGCCAGGCTGCGTTCGCTCGTAGGCCTCCGCGAGATACTCGAAGCCGTTGATCGGGTCGCCCGTCGCGCCCGCCGCGTCGGCGCGGAAGGCCCAGCCGCGCAGGTCGCGGAGCGGATCGACGACGGACAGCCCGACGACGTCCTCGAGACCCTTGAGCGCGCGGACCGTGACGGTGCGCGCCGCCCACGGGCAGCCGTGTGAGACATAGAGGTGGTAGCGGCCCGCCTCGGCCGGAAACTCGCCTTCGCCGTCCGCGCTGACCCAGCGTCGAAACGCGCTCTGGCGGCGGACGAAGCGGCCTGTGTCGTCGCTGTCGATTCCGCCCGGGACATCGCGCAGCAGATCGGTCCTCACGGTCACGGCTACACCTCCGGTGCGGGTTCTCCAGCGCCCGCGGGGAGCGGGCCTGAGCGCAGTCTAGCCAGGCCCTATCGTGGGCCTGCGAGGCCGCCCTAGACAGCGACGCTAGCCACAGGAACGGGCCGAAAGACGGTCTCCTCGACGACGGCGCCCCACAGCTGAGAGAAGTCGATGAAGTTGTCCCCGTCGGCGACGGCCTCAGCCCAGGCGTCCGACTCGATCGCGCGCACGAACTGCGCTTCGTCGCGAAACCAGCATTCCGAGAAGCCGTCGAAGCCGGGCGGGTCACCGTCGTCGAGGGGGCCGCTGACGTGGTTTTGGACGTAGCGGTCGATCTCCAGTGACTTGAAGATCGGTCCGTGGACCTGCTCCCAGTGGCGGTGGCCCTCCTGCGGATCGAGACCTGCCTTGAAGCGCACCATCCAGAGCACCTTGAACGGACTCGAAGGACCGTCGATGACCGTGTGTTCGCGCAGCGCCGCGCTCATGCCGCGCAGCCAGCTCATGTCGAAGACATTGTCCCCGTCGGCCTCGAGCGCCTTCCACTCGGGCGTGGCCATCGTCGCGTCGAAGGCAGCCCGGTCGCTCCACCAGCCGCACGAGTAACCGTCGAAGTAGGTCTCCTCCTCGGGCACGCCGCTGACGGCGGGCACGGGGCCGCTGACGTGGTTTTGGACGTAGCCCTCAATCGTCGTCGCGAGCGCGTCGGGGCCGTGGTGCTCCTTCCAGTGGCGGCGCGCGTCCGCCGCTGTCATTCCCTTCGGAAAGCGTGCGAACCAGCCAACCTTGAACATCGATCCTCCCTCGTCGACCCCAGTCCTCGCAAACTGGTATCAGCTACCGGCGCGACTCTCAACCAGACGCTCCCAGCGCGTCGGCGAGCGACAGGGCCCAGTCGCGCGCGGCGTCGAGATCCTCGAGTGGATGCGCGGCGACGTAGCCGGGGGCGGCGGCGCGGGCGAGGCCGATGTTCGTCTCGAGCAGCTCCTCCCAGAACGCCACGCGCGGGTGAGCGTTGAAGTGGTCGGCGAAGGCCGCAGCGATCCGATCGGTCTCTAGCGCTTCCTCCGCGTGACCGGCGCGCGCGAGACTCATCGCCAGGCCCTGCAGTTCGACGATCACCCCTGGGCTCACCTCGAGCGCCGGGAGACCTCGAAGCGCGGCGGCGTAGCGCGCCATCGCCACGCGCGGGTCACCGCCGATGAGCGCACAATCCGCCCAGATGTGGCGCAGCCACACGAGCGTCTGGGGATCCTCGACTTCCTCGAGCGCAGCCGCGACCAGCGGCTCGGCGCGGTCGCTGTGACCGGTCGCCACGTCGAGCTGCGCCAGCACCGCCACGCAACGATCGATGCGCATCTGGTCGGCGAGTTCGCCGGCGCTGGCAAGCGCCTGCTCGGCGACGGCTCGCGCGGCCTCCGGCGCCAATGCGAGCGCAGGAAAGGCGGCGCCCGTGAGCGCGTCGGCCTCCCGTGACAGATCACCGAGGTCCCGCCACATCGCCGCCGAGCGCTGCAGAAGCTCAACGGCAGCTCGGTTGTCACCGCGGCCAGATCTCACAAACCCGAGCGCACTGAGCGCGCGCGCAAGATCGCCTCCGTCGGGCGGTTCCGCGGCGATCGCGGCGTCCAGGTGCCTGTCGAGCTCGGATCCCCGCGGCAGCCAGACGAGGGCGTCCGGGATCGTGGCGCACAGGCGCAGATGAAGCGTTGGGTCGTGATCAATCGCCCACCCAAGCGCGCTGTAGACGTCATCCAGGCGCCGCCACAACCGATCCGATGCGGCGACCGGATCGCTCGGCGACTGCGCCGCGCACTCCTCGGCGAGGGTAAGCGCCCAATCCGCGTGGCGGCGCCGCGCCGACTCGAGCCGCCCGGTGTCCTCGAGCTGCGCCCGGCCGAAGTCGCGCAGCGTCTGAGCCATCTCAAAGCGGGTTTCACTTCCGCCGGTGTCGACGCGGCGCAGGAACGAGAACTCGAGCAGCTCCTCGAGGCCTTCGAGAACGTCTAGCTGCGCGAGCGCCTCCGCGTCGGCGACGCTGAATGCCGTGGCAAACAGCGCGAGATCGGCGCAGAGCTCGCGATCCTGTTCCGAGAGGAGCTCGAAGGTCCAGCTGATCGCCGCCCGCAGGCTGCGGCCGCGTTCGGGTTTGGCCGAACCGCGCACCTCGAGAAGCTCGAGCGATTGCGAAAGGCGGCCGAGTAGCTCCTCGGGGCTCAGGATCGATGTGCGCGACGCCGCGAGCTCGATCGCGAGCGGGAGTCCGTCGAGGCGCTCGCAGATCGCATCGATGGCGCTCGCGGAGGCATCCGCGTCGAGGTCGCGCCGCGTCCGCGCAGTCTCCACGAAGAGCTGGCGTCCGTCGCTCGGCGCGAGCGGCCGCAGTGAGACGACGTGTTCTGCGGGCAGCCGCAACGGCGCCTGACTCGTGGCCAGGACCTTGGACGCCCGCGCGCCGCCGAGCAGCTCGCTGATCACCCCCGAGGCATGTCTGAGCTGTTCGAGGTTGTCGAGCACCAGCAGCGTTGGATCGGTCTCGAGGCGCCCGACGAGCGACTCGAGAGTGGACCGTCCGGGGCTCTCGGCGACGGCGAGCTTTTCGGCGATCACCGACAGCATTCCCTCGCGGTCGAAGACATCGGCCAGGCCGATCAGCCAGGCGCCGCCGGGAAACGCGTCGAGGAGCTCCTCGGCGGCGGCGACTGCTAGGCGCGTCTTCCCGGAACCGCCCGGCCCGACCACCGTCAGGAGCCGCACGCCATCGGCGAGCCCCTCGGTCACCGCTGCCAACTCCTCGCTGCGCCCGATCAGCGCCGTCTCGAGGACGGGGACGTTCGTCGGCCGGACAGGCAAGGTCCTCGGCGCCGGAAACTGGTCGGCTGTGCGGCCGTCCACGACGAGGTGAAAGAGCCGCTCGCCCTCCGGGAAGTCCTTCAGGCGGTGCACTCCGAGGTCCTGCGCCGCGTGGCCGTCGCCGGCCGCCGCGTGCGCTGTATGGCTGAGGAGCACCTGCCCGCCGCCGGCACTCGCGGCGATGCGCGCGGCACGGTGAATCTCGATCCCCACATACCCGGTCGCGGCGCGGCGGACGTCCCCCGTGTGCAATCCCATCCGTACCCGCACGGGCTGATCGGGCCAGCTCTCCTGGTAGAGACGGCGCTGGGCCGCCGCGGCTGCGGCGATTCCCCCCGCCGCGGACTCGAAGATCGCGAAGAAGGCATCGCCGTCGGTGCCGTCGATCGTCCCGTCGTGCTCGGCGATGGCGGCTTCGAGAATGCGATGGTGACGCGCGAGGACCTCGATCCACCGCTCGCCAAGCTCGCGCGCGAGACGCGTCGAGCCCTCGATGTCCGTCAAGAGCAGGGTGACCGTCCCGCTTAGCGGCGCGGCGCGCACGCGCGAAAGGTATCGCCGCCGGGCGGGAGGGCCGTCGCACCGCCAACGCGCAGTGCGCCATGCACATCTGGGGCGTGCCTCACGTGACGCCGCCTGTCACATACCGATATTCGGCACCTCGGCGGAACTGCGAGCTTCACGGGCGCCACGAGCTGCCCGATCGATACAACGACGCCGTCGAAGATCGCCACCGAGTCAACCGGCGCCGTCACGGCAACCTGGACGAGCACCGGCCTGTCCGCGACAAGCCTCCAGCTGACAACCGCGAAAACGGTCAGAGCGCTTCCGGCCAGCGAGGTCTACCGGCTCGATGTTGTTTGGACGCTGAATACAGGGCGTGAGTCACCGGTCAGAACGGCGCCGCCGTCACCGCGCGGCGCCGCGCGCTCAGTCGCGCACGACAGCGGGGCTACGGAGCACAGCTCCGCTCGGGAGATCGCCTGGACCTGAACGTAGGGCGCGGCCGTCGGCGCCGTGATCGCCGTCTCGAAACCCCGCGAGCGATAGGTCTTCAAGGTCCTGAGGGCGTTTGCCGATTCACCGGCCCGGACGCGCCACGCGGCTACGTTGGTGGCGCCGTTCCCGCTGGCCCACAACGCGATGCGCCCCTTGTGGGGAGAGGCGGCGCGGAGCGCGGGAGGACTCAGGGGGTCGGTGCATTCGCCACACGTTGCACGCGTTCCTGCTTGCGCCGCCCCCGCAGGGCAGACTCGGCACTCGACGCTGCCCCACACCCGCTGTACATCGCTCCCATGCTGAGGGGGCGATCAAGTGCACAACGAGGCTGAGCCTCGGAGTCGCTTAGCATGCCGACCGTGTCGCGCGCTCAGACCCGGGTACGTAGGAATTGCGATGCCTGACAAGCACTCCGGACCAGAGGTCCGCGGCACTGAACACGCGCGCAGCGACGACACTGCCAGCGCGCAGACGGGGCTGCGCGAAGCCGATCAGGATCGTTCGGCGGAGGCCTCCGTCGCTGGTCCTCATCTCCTCGAAGAGCAGGCAGAGGGGCACGGCGCGATCGCTGCGTTCCAGCGTGCCATCCGGCGCGGTCAAGCAGCGCCACGGTTCCTGCTGGGCGACCTTCTGGCAGAGAGCGACGACCCCAGCGGCTTGATCAAGGCATATCGCGTTGCGGCCGAACGCGGAGACCAAGGCGCCGCGTACCAGCTCGGCCTTCTCTACTCGCAACGCGGCGATCTCGAGGCCGCCAGGTCGGCGTTTGCAACGGCGGACACGCTCGGTCACGCCTGGGCCGCACTCGCGCTCGGCGAACTCCTGGAAAGGACCGGCGACGGAAGCGGCGCCATCGCGGCTTACCGGCGCGCCGCTGGTCGCAGGCTGACGGTCGCTCACACGCGCCTCGAGGCGCTGCTGGCCGCGACCGGCGCCGCGATCGACGAGCCGCCGGCCGCTTCCGGTCCAACCGACGAGGCCGGTCTCGCGCAATCGGCGAAACGCCCGACCAAGCGGCGACTGGCATGGAGCGCTGGCGCCGTCGCGGCGCCCGCGGCGCTTCTCGTCGTCGCCCTCCTGACCCTGCTGCCGACCACGAAGCCCGCCGCACGATCGGGAACCGTTCCCGCGACGCGCGCCGGAGCCGGGGGTGTCGGACGCGGCGCATCGCAATCCACTGGGCTGCCTGCCTTCGGGGCGCCGGCAACCGCTTTCAGCGCCAAGCAGTTAACGCTCTTGAACAGCGTTCCCGGCGCAATTCGCGCCCAATGCTTCCCTCAGGCACATGCGCCCCTGCCCCGCTCGGATGCAAGCATCCACTGCTTCTCGTTTGTGGCAGGAGTAACGGTGCTCTATTACCGCTACTCGTCCCTGCCCGTCTTGAGAAGCATCTTCCACAACTATCGCGCGTGGTTCGCCGCCCGCCACAAGCTCCGTGACTGCGCTGGACGCACCCAAGGCACATACTTTCAGGGCAGCGCCGGTTCAGCGATCGCCGGTCGGTGGACGTGCTTCTACAACGATCGCACGATCCCCCAGAGCGCCTGCATCGACTGGGTCGACTACGGCTTGCTGACCTTCGGGTCCGCGTGTCAAGCAGATGGGGACTTCAGCGCGCTCGCGTCGTGGTGGACGCGCGCCGGTCCAGTGCCGCCAGCGACCGGCGGCCTGACGAACCGCTTCTGAGCGCCTCGCCAACGGACCCCCGGCGCGGCTCCGATCCCAGGCGGTGTGCCGTCAGGCGCCGCCCCAGACCTCTGTGGCGATCTCGACGACGAGCTCGAGCTTGGCGCGCTCCTCGTCGATGGTAAGGCTGTTGCCCAGCTCCGTCGAGGCGAAGCCACACTGCGGGGAGAGGCAGAGCTGGTCGAGATCGATGAAGCGCGTCGCCTCCTCAATACGGCGCTTGACCTCGTCCTTGCGCTCGAGCTGGGGGCGCTTGCTCGTTATCAGTCCGAGCACAACGAGCTTGTCCCGCGGCACGAAGCGCAGCGGCTCGAAGCCGCCCGAGCGCTCGTCGTCGTACTCGAGGAAGAAGCCGTCTACTGAGAGATCGTTGAAGACGGCCTCGGCGACGAAGTCGTAGCCGCCGCGGGCGACCCACGAGGAGCGGTGGTTCCCGCGGCACATGTGTGTCGTGATCGCGATCCCCTCGGGCCGGTTGGCCAGCGCGCGGTTGAGCGTGCGGATGTAGGTCAGGTGCTGCTCGTCGCCGTGCTCGCCGCGGCGGTCGAATTCGGCGCGCTGCTCGGGATCGTTGAGGTACGCGAAGCTCGTGTCGTCGATCTGCAGATAGCGGCAGCCGAGCTCGTGAAGGCGCCTGATCTCTTCGGCGTAGACGTCGCCGAGGTCGTTCCAGAAGGCGTCCAGCTCCGGATAGGCGGCCACGTCGACGGCCGCGCGCCCACCCCGGTAGTGGACCATGCTCGGTGAGGGGATCGTCAGCTTCGGCGTGCCGCGCGTGACAACGCCGGCCAGGAACTCGAAGTCCTCGCCGAAGATTGTGTGGTCGAGCGCGATGCGACTGTGCACTCGTGGGCGTGACGGGGTGAACTCGATCGTGCCCGCGTCGTTGCGGAAGCGCGAGATCATGCTGTCGTCGGTCCGCTCCACGCCGCCGATCTGGTAGACGAAGTCCATGTGCCATGAGCTGCGGCGCAGCTCGCCGTCGGTGATCGCGCCAAGCCCGACTTCCTCCTGCATCTGCACGGCCGCGCGGATCGTCGCGTCCTCCTCGGCGCGTAGCTGCGCCGAGTCGATCTTGCCTTCCTGAAACCCGACGCGGGCCGCCAGCAGGCTCGGCGGTCTCAGCAGGCTGCCGACGTGGTCGGCGC
>DATGHN010000400.1:0-2418 GCA_035308005.1 Solirubrobacteraceae bacterium | reverse complement strand
CAAGGACATGATGGAGCAGGGCTACTTGACGCCCGCGGAGTACCAGGCAGACGAGCTCGTGTCGCTGCCGAACCCCGAGTTCGTCAAGACGCCTTCACAAGAAGACACCAAGGCGAGCACCGGCTACTTCGCGGACTGGATCCGCCAGCAGCTGCTCGCCAATTCAACATTCCACAACCTCGTCTACGGCGGCGGTCTGCGGGTCTACACGACGCTCGATTACCAACTCCAGACGAACGCGCAGAACGCGGTCGACCACTACCTTCCGGCGAACTCCGGCGGCCCCTCCGCCGCGCTCGTCGCGATCGACAACGCAACCGGGGATGTACGCGCGATGGTCGGCGGATACAACTTCAACACCCACGCCTTCAACCTCGCCACGCAGGCCGAACGCCAGCCGGGCTCGGCGTGGAAGGCGTTCGACCTCGCCGCGGCGCTTGAGGCGGGCTACGGCCCGAATACGAAGGTGCTCTCAGACCCCTACAGCTATGACGCCGGCCCACCCTTCTACTCGTTTACGTTCCACAACGACGAGCACGCCTATTACGGCGTGAAGATCCCCCTGTCGCAGGCGGTCGCGGTGTCCGACAACAGCGTTTTCGCGCGGTTGAGCCTCGATTCGTCCGCGTTCCCCGGCATGGGAACCCAGCGGATCGCGCAACTCGCCAAGAGCTTCGGCATCACGACCGGGATCTCGATCAACCCGTCGATGGTGATCGGCGGCCTCACCGAAGGGGTCACGCCAATCGACATGGCGCACGCCTACGAGACCATTGCCGAGGGCGGAGACGTGATCAGCGGCTCGCTCGCCTCGCAGCAGTGTGCCGGCGGCGCCCAGGGCATCACGCAGCCGAACGCCCCTGTTCCGGGCCAAAGCGGCTGCCCCGGTCCGGTCGGGATTCGCTTCGTCGCCCAGGGGCCGCCGAAGACGGATACGCGCGTCTGGATCAACCACACGTACAAGTACCCCACTTACTTCCCGCAGTCAGACGACAGTACGGAGATCTCGATGATGCGCGGCGTGCTTACCGGCAACGGCACCGCCGCCGACGCCGCCATCCCGGGTGTCCCAGCATGGGGCAAGACCGGGACGACGTCCAACTACACCGATGCCTGGTTCGTTGGCTCGACGCCGGCGATCCATACCGCCCACGGCGTCATCCCGTCGATGACAGCCGCAGTCTGGGTCGGATACCCCAATCGCGAAAGCCGCTCGATGGCACATGCCTACGGCGGCAAACCCGTCTACGGCGGCACCTACCCGGCGCTGATCTGGCGCGACTACATGATGGCGGCGATCCAGACGATCGAGGCGGAGAACCAGGGTGCCTTCCGGACACCTACGCACCACACCTCGAAGACCGGTTCGACCGGCTCATCAGGCTCCGCGGCGACAACCGGCGGGGGCACGACGACCCAGACCGGCACCACGTCCTCGGCCGGCACCAACGCCAATGGCGGCACTGCTGCCTCGAACACGACCCAGAACCCCAACTCCGCGACCACCGGCACGACGGGCGGGAGCGCGGGGGCGACGGGCGGCGCGGGGCAGACCACTCCCCCGCCCACGACGTCGAGTCCTCCGCCGGGGACGAGCCCAGGCGGCGGCGTCACCGCTCCAAGCGGCGGCGCGCTCGGTCCTGGCGGCTAGCGCGCCGGACTCAGACGATCGCCCTCACGGGCCGCGACACGAAGCGGCTCCCGGCGAGAGTGAAACGCCACGGCAGCTCGACCGCCCGCGTGATGCCGATCCGCAGCGAGACGGCAATCTCGAGGTCGGCCGCGCCCGGCGTGATCGTGATCGGCCCGCTCTCCAGGTCGCCCCCATTCAGCGAAAGCTCGATGCCAAGCGCCTGCGTCAGCTTGCCGGGTCCCGAGCACAGCTCCCGGAGCCGCTCACGGCCACGGCGCTCGCGCATCAGCGCGACGCCCTCGATCGGCTCGAGCGCCCGAATCAGCACGGCCGCCCCAACGCCCTCGGGCTCGCAGACGGCGTTCAGCATCGCGTGCACGCCGTAGGAGCGGTAGACGTAGGCGATCCCGGGCCGCTCGAACAGCGTGGCCGTCCGCGGCGTCAGCCCGACATATGCATGGCAGGCAGGCTCGCTTTGGTGGTAGGCCTCGGTCTCGACGATCACCCCGGCGGTCTCGCCGTGCCGCACGACGCAGCCAATCAGCGTCCGCGCGACGGTACAGACGTCGCCGGCATAGAGCTCGCCACTCAAGTGAGCGCGGCGCGCGCCGCGGCGAGCTGTTCACGAATGCGAACGAGCGCGGTGCCCCCCGGTGAGATCTTCGACTCAAGCCATGTGCCGTCGGCGAGCAACGCCGCGAACGCGGACTTGTCGAGCAGCGGCGCGTGCTCGGTGAGCTCTGCGTCGCTGAGGCCCGACAGCGTCCGGCCGTCGGCGAGCGCGA
>DATGHN010000399.1:0-3677 GCA_035308005.1 Solirubrobacteraceae bacterium | reverse complement strand
GACGAGTGGCGCGGGCTGCGCGAAGTCTACGGCTGGGTTGAGCCAGCGTCGCCGCGACGGCTCGTTTCGCGCCTGCGCGGGGAGCTCGGCGCGCTGCGGCGCGAGGGGGCGGGAGCCGCCGCGCTGACCGCGGCTGGCTGGAGCGAGTTGTGCCGCTATGCCGCCGCCGTGCTCGGCTCGCGCGCGCCAGCGCTTCCCGAGTCGCTGCGGAGACGGATGTCGCTTGAGGGGCGTGGGCGGTGAGCTCCGAGCCCAAGCGCGGGCGGGTCGCGACGCTGTGGCGGCGGATCGTGCTCACGTGGCGGTACCAAGGGCCGTTGACCGTGCTGTTTCGGATCCTGACGTTCCCGCTGCGCTTCACACCGCTTCGCGACCGCCTCGGCGTGCGCCGTTTGATCGACCCAACGACCTATCAGGCGCGGCGCTGGTACCGCGCCGTCGGCGAGCCGGTGACGGTCGTGATCCCGAGTTACCGCGACGCCGACGAGGTGCGTGCACTTGTGCGCTCGATTCGTGCGACGACACCAGACGGACGTGTGCGGATCATCGTCGCCGACGACGCGAGCGGGCCTGAGCACGTCGCGGCGCTTCGACGCATCGACGGGATCGAGATCGTCGAAGGGGACCGCAATGTGGGCTTCGCCGCGAACCTCAACCGGGGTCTTCGCGCCGCCGGAACCGAGCGCGACGTGGTCGTGCTCAACTCCGACGTCGTGGCTCGCCGCGACTGGCTCGCAGCGCTCCAATACTCCTCGCGCGAGGCCGACTACATCGGCATCGTCGGCGGCAAGTTGCTTTATCCCGACGGTCGCATCCAGTTCGCGGGAACCGTTCGCAACCTCGGCGCCCGCGAGTGGTTCGACCACCGCTACCGCTTCCGCGCCGCCGACTTTGGGCCCTCGCGTGTCGCCCAGCCCGTGCTCGCCGTGACCGGCGCCTGCATGTACCTGCGCCGGGAGCTGGTCGAGGCGATCGGCCTCTTCGATGAGGACTACCCGATGGCCTATGAGGACGTCGACTACTGCCTGCGCTGCTGGCAGGCCGGACGCCGCGTCACCTACGCTCCCACGGCCGTCCTGACGCACAAGGAGTCGGTCACGCGCGGCACGAACCAGGGCGGCCGCGAGCTTGCCTCGCAGCGGCTCTTTTGGACGCGCTGGGGCGAGTTCCTCGACGCTCGTCCGGTTCGCACGCCCGACGACCGCCTGCGAGTGATCTACGTGACCGAGGACACCGGCGTCGGTGGCGGCCACCGCGACATCTTCGAGCATCTCAACCGCCTCGCCGCTCGCGGCCACGACGTGTCGCTCTACAGCCTCGCTGGAGCGCCTAAATGGTTTGACCTGGCCGTGCCGGTGCGCAGCTTCCGCGACTACGGCGACCTGATGGACGCACTCGCGCCGCTCGATGCGATCAAGGTTGCGACGTGGTGGAACACCGCCGCGCCGGTCTGGCTTTCGAGCACGCTCCACGGCATCCCGGTGTACTTCGTGCAGGACATCGAGACGAGCTACTACCCCGATGACGAGGACGTGCGAAACAGCGTGCTCGCGTCGTATCGCCACGAGTTCCGCTACATGACGATCTCGAGCTGGAACCGCGACCGCCTTCGCGAGCTCGGTCTCGACGCCGAGCTGATCCCGCCCGGCATCAATCTCGAGAACTTCCGCCCGCTAGCGGCGGTGGAGCGCCGCCGCGACATGCTGCTCGCGCTCGGGCGCACCAACCCGCTCAAGAACCTGCCGCTGACACTCGACGCCTGGCGAGCGCTCGGGGATGGCCGCCCCGAGCTTCGCCTGTTCGGGATCGAGCCGGAGATCGCCGACGGCCGCGCGGGAATCGTCTACGAGGAGCGGCCGTCCGACGAGCGCGTGAACGAGCTGATGTGCGAAGCGACGGTGTTCGTCCAGACGTCGACGCACGAGGGCTTCTGCCTGCCGGCGCTCGAGGCGATGGCGACCGGCGCGGCGGTCGTCTGCACCGATGCCCACGGCAACCGCGACTTCTGCGAGGACGGCGTCAACTGCCTGCTGCCCGCGGCGCGCGTGGAGGACGTCCGCGCCGCGCTCGAACGCGTCCTCACCGATCCGGCTCTGTGCGAGCGGCTCGGCGCCGCTGGAATCGCGACGGCTGCCGACTACGCGTGGGAGCGTCGGATCGACGCCCTCGAGGCCTTCCTTGAAGACGTCGCGGCACCGCACCTCGTCGATCTGGAGATGATCGCCGCCGCCGAGGCCGCGGCGATCACAGATTCTCTGAGATCCGAGGCGCCTCCCGGTTGAAGAACCACAACCCGAAGGCGAAGACGGCGACGATGATCCCGAGCGGGATCAGCACGTGTACCCATCCGCCGAGCGCGAATGACGCCGACGGGTTGACACTGTCGAGGCCGCCGACCAGGGCGTGCCGCGCCTGGGCGATCAGTGACGCGATCGGGTTGCTCATCGCAATCCGCCCGACCGTGTGAAGCGTGAAGTTGTTGGTGCAGGGGACGTTCGCGGGCGAGCAGAGGGCGCCCGAGGCGTTGTAGTAGTTGAGGACGCCGTGGTTGTAGTCGAAGATCGGGTAGATGATCGGCGCGGCATAGAAGAGGATCTGCGCCGTGATGTCCCAGATCGGCTGGATGTCGCGGAAGCGGATGTAGAGCACCGAGAGGATCATTCCGATGCCGAGCGCCAGGATCGCGAGGGCCACGATGATCGGTATGAGCTCGAGCCAGGCCCACTTGGGCGTGATGTTCGAGGCAAGCGCGAGGCCGAAGATCGGCACCAGGTTCGTGACTAGCTGAAACAGCGCGGTCAACGTGACCGCGAGCGGGATCACCAGGCGCGGGAAGCGCATCTTTCGGAGCATGCCCTCGCGGGCGAGCATGCACTGGACGCAGCCCGCTGTCGCCTGCAGGAAGAAGGTCCAGAGGATGATCGCGACGAGCAGTTCGACGCTGTAGTTGGGGACTCCCTTGCCGACGTGGAAGATGAAGGTGAAGACCCCGTAGAGGACGCCGAAGAAGAGCAATGGCCGCATCAGCGACCACACGTAGCCGAGCACCGAGCCGAAGTAGGTGAGCTTGTAGTCGGTGACGGCGAGCGTGAAGGTCAGGTTCCAGAAGCGGCGGACGTCGTTGCCGAAGGCGTTGGGTCCGTAGTGATGGGGCTCGCTGAGCTCGGTGACGCTCATGTGCGGCGCTCGATCTCGAAGCTGTGGGGAAGGTCGACGACGCCGGTCGTGAAGTGCCCGCCGTGGATGACGATCGAGGCGAGGTCGGCACGCAGGTCGACCGTGTCGGCGCCGAGGCCGGCGCGCGCGATCGATGGCGTGACGGTGTAGCTCGCCGGCGTGAACCAGTTCTCGACGCGCAGGCGGACGATCGCGACGTCACCCGCCTCGAAGCGTCCCGTCGCTCCGTAGGCGATGTCAGTGGTCGACGCGAACACGGTCGCACCGGCGTTGTTGCGGATCGTCGCGCCGATGATCGGGTTCTCGAGCAGTGAGTGGAAGCGGATCTCAATGCCTACGGTGAACGGCTCACGGTGAGCGATCGCCGCGATCCGCGCGCCGCTCTCGTCCTCGAACCAGGCGTCGGCGATATCCGCTGCGCGGTCGCCGTCGCGGCTGTCCTGGTCGGCGTTGTCGATTTCGTGGACGGTTCGTCCGAAGTTGAGCTCGTTGTAACGGTG
>DATGHN010000398.1:0-8526 GCA_035308005.1 Solirubrobacteraceae bacterium | reverse complement strand
AGCGAGCGCGCGCGGACGGTGCGGCGCTGGACCGCGTCGGCGACGGTCGAGCCCTCGCGAACCCATCCCTCACCGACGGCGCGCGCCGTGCACAGCTCGCACACCTGGTGCAGCGAAGTGCCGTTGCGAAAGGAGGTCGCGTGCTCGCCGCGCAGCAGCGAGCGGCGGCAGATCTCACACGTGACGGGCTCTTGGCGAGTCCGCAGCTGCCGGGTGGCCATCGCCGCACCTTAGCGCAGCATGGCCACCACGGCCGGAGGCGCTCAGACCTTCGCGGGCTCCTCGGAAGCCGCGCTGAGGACCTTTGAGACGAGGTGGCCGGGGACCTCCTCGTAGCGCAGGAACTCCATCGTGTAGTCGCCCTGGCCGCCCGTGATCGAGCGCAGATCGGGGGCGTAGCCGAGCAGCTCGGCCATCGGGATCTCGGCCTTGATCTCGGTCATCGCGCCGTTCGGCTCCATGCCCTGCGGACGTCCGCGGCGCGAGTTGAGGTCGCCGATCACATCGCCCACGGTGTCCTCGGGGACGGTGATCGTCGCAAGCATGATCGGCTCGAGCAGCACTGGGCTTGCCTGCTCGAGCGCCTGCTTCATCGCCAGCGACCCGGCGAGCTTGAAGGCCAGCTCGGAGGAGTCGACGGTGTGGAAGGAGCCGTCGAAGAGGGTCACCCGCACGTCCTTGACCGGATGGCCGGCGAGGACGCCGTGCTCCATCGCCTCGCGCACACCCTTCTCAACGGCGGGAATGAAGGACGTCGGGATCGCGCCGCCCTTGATGTGGTTGACGAACTCGAACCCGCCGCCCGCCTCGAGCGGCTCGATCGTGATGTGGCAGTCGCCGAACTGGCCGCGCCCGCCGGATTGCTTCTTGTGTCGTCCGTGGGCTTTCGCGCTGGCGCGGATCGTCTCCTGGTAGGGCACCCGCGGCGGCTTGAGCGCGACCTCGGCGCCAAAGCGCGCCTTGAGGCGATCGACGATCACCTCGACGTGGATCTGCGAGAGGCCGGCGACGATCTGCTCGCCCGTCTGCGCGTCGCGGTGCAGGTCGATCGTCGGATCCTCCTCCTGCAGGCGGCGAAGCGACGAGAACACCTTGTCCTCATCCCCCTTCGTCTTCGGCTCGATCGCGAAGGCCATGACCGGGGCGGGCAGCTTCTCCGCGGGCATGCGGATCGGCTCGTCGCGCGCGGCGAGCCAGTCGCCGGCGCGCGTGTCCTTGAGCTTCGCGACGCCGCCGATGTCGCCGGGACCGAACTCGTCGGCGTTGCTCGAACCCTTGCCGGCAAAGACCATCAGCTGCCCGATTCGCTCCTTGGAGTGAGCGCGCGTGTTGGTGACCTGACTGTCGTGCTTGAGCGTGCCCTGGTAGACGCGCATCAGGTTGATGCGCCCCGCGAAGGTGTCGGCGCGGGTCTTGAACACATAGGCGAACAGCTCGCGATCGGCGATCGGCTCAAGCGTCACCTCCTCGGTCTCGAACGCTCCGTGCTCGACCGGCGAGGGCAGGTCCTCGACGATCGAGTCGAGCAGCCGGCTGGTTCCGAGGTTGCGCGTCGCGACGCCGCAGACGACGGGGAAGATCGAACCGTGGTTGGTGCCGCGCTTGAGCGCGTCGACGATCTCCTCGTGCGAGATCTCCTCGCCCTCGAGGTAGCGCTCCATCAGCTCGTCCGAGACCTCCGCGACCTCATCCAGGAGCTTCTCGCGGTACTCCTGCGCGCGCGCCTGCTCCTCCTCGGGGATCGCGATCTCGGTGGCGTTGCCACGGGTGGCGCCCTCGTAGCGGTAGGCGCGCATGTCGACGAGATCGATGACGCCGCTGCACTCATGCTCGCTACCGATCGGGATCTCGGTCGCAACGACGTGCTGTCCGAAGGCGGCCTTCAGGGAGTCGAGCGTGCGATAGAAGTCGGCGCGCTCGCGGTCGAGCATGTTGACGCAGAGCATGCGCGCGATGTCGCGCTCGGCGGCGACCTTCCAGAGCCGGCGCGTGCTGACCTCCGTTCCCATCACGGCGTTGATGACGAAGACGGCGGATTCGCAGACCCGCAGCGCCCCAAGCGCGTCGGCGATGAAGCTCGGCTCACCCGGCGTGTCGAGGAGATTGATCTTGCGCCCGGCCCACTCAAAGGAGCTGAGCGTCAGCGAGATCGACATCTGCCGCGCCTGCTCGTCGGCTTCGGTGTCAGACGCCGTCGTGCCCTCGACGACCGATCCGAGTCGAGTCAGCACCCCGGCCTCGAACAGAAGCGCTTCGTGAAGCGAAGTCTTCCCAGCCCCGCGGTGGCCGACCAGAGCCACATTGCGAATGGCTTCCGCACTGATTGCCATGCGAACTCTCCTCTCCTTCGGGGCGCTCAACATACCGCGAAGGAGTGGCTTTTGGGGGTCGCTCAGCGAACGGAGGTGAGGTGCGAGCGCAGCCCGAGCACAGCCTTGGTGTGCAACTGCGACACGCGCGACTCGGTCACGCGAAGGACTTCGCCGATCTCTCGAAGAGTCAGATTCTCGTAGTAGTAGAGGGCGATCACGAGCTTCTCGCGTTCGGGGAGGCGGTCGAGCGCCTCGGCGATGCGGTCGCGCAGTTCGTTCTGCTCGACGATCCGCTCCGGGTCGGGCGCGGCGGCGTCGCTGAGGGTGTCCATCAGGGACATGCTGTCGCCGCTTGAGTCCGACGGGCTCCAGAGCTCATCGAGCGCGCTGATCGAGGAGTTGGCGATCTGCAAAAGCGCCGCGCGGAACTCCTCGATCGTCATGTCGAGCTCCTCGGCGAGCTCCTCCTCGCTCGGCACGCGCTGGAGCTTGGCCTCGAGCTTGACGTTCGCGCGCTCGATCTGGCGCGCGCGGGCGCGGACCGAGCGCGGCACCCAGTCCAGAGCGCGCAGCTCATCGAGGATCGCGCCCTTGATGCGCGTAATCGCATAGGTCTCAAAGCGGATGTCGCGGCTGAGGTCGAAGCGCTCGATGGCCGCGATCAGGCCGCCGAGGCCGTAGGAGATGAGATCGGCCTCATCGACGTGCGCGGGCAGGCCCGCGCCCATCCTCCCGGCCACGTACTTGACCAGCGGCGAATAGGCGACGACAAGGCGATCGCGCGCCTTCTGGTCGCCCGAGGTCTTGTAGCGCCGCCATAGGTCGCGGAGCTCAACGGCTTTTACGTTCGTCTGCACCAAGGGGGCCTCGCGAGTCAGCTACGCGCGCGGATGGCTGCTCGCGTAGGCGCGTCTCAGGCGCGCAGACTCTACTTGAGTGTAAACCTGCGTTGTGGAGATGCTGGAATGGCCCAGCAGCTCCTGAATCGAGCGCAGATCTGCGCCTCCGTTTAGCAGATGTGTCGCAAACGAGTGGCGCAGCGCGTGCGGATGCGTTGAGCCGCCGAGTCCGGCCCGCTGCGACCACACGCGAAGGCGCCGCCGTACGTCAGACGTCGAGAGGCGTCGGCCCGATTTGGACAAGAGCAGCGCGTTCTCGCCGTCGTGGGCGAGCGCCGGCCGAGCGCGCTCGAGGTAGGTCCGCAGCGCCTTCGATGCAGGCTCGCCAACGGGAACGAAACGCGTCTTTGAGCCCTTTCCCTCGACGCGAACCTGCTCGCGGTCGAAGTCGAGCGAGTCGACCGTCAGCATGACCAGCTCCTCGGCGCGCAGGCCCGCCGCATAGGCAAGCTCGAACATCGCGCGGTCGCGCAGGTCAAGCGGCGTCGTCGCCGCGATCCGGTCAAGCAGCAGACCGAGCTCCTCGGGACGCAGCACATGCGGCAGCGAACGCGGCCGCTTCGGCAGTGTCAGAAGCTCAGCCGGATTGGCCGAGATGGCGCCGTGCTCGCGCAGCATTCGATAGAAGGAGCGCAGCGAGGCCACGTTTCGCGCGAGCGACGTCGGCCGCAACCCGCTCTGGGAGAGCGAGGCGGCATAGCGGCGCAGCGCCCGCACGTCGGGCTGCGCCGGCTCGAGGCCGTTGCGCATGCACCAGCGCGCGAAACGGGCGATGTCGCTGCCGTAGGCGCGGCGCGTCTTCTCAGCGGCCGATCGAACGCACAGGTCCGCGTCGAAGCTCTCGAGTGCCCGCGCCCACGGCTCACTCAACCTTTCAATCGCATCGGCCTCCGCGACGGTCACCGTCAAGCCATTTCGCCGGGGAGGGCCCGCAACCTCCTCACCGGGCGTCGGCGCTCAGGTCGTGATCGCGCCGTGCGCGGCGCTTGAGACCGAGCGCGCGTACTTGCCGAGCACGCCGACGGCGTCATCGGCCGGCGGCGGCACGTAGGCCGCGACGCGGCTTGAGATCTCCTCGTCGCTGAGGGCGACGTCGAGTCGCCGGCTGTCCACGTCGAAGCTGATCTCATCGCCGTCGGCGACCGCCGCTATCGGGCCGCCGCGGACGGCTTCGGGTGCGATGTGCCCAGCCATCAGGCCGTGCGTGGCGCCTGAGAAACGGCCGTCGGTGAGCAGCGCGACGTGCTCGCCCAGCCCCGACCCGTTGAGCGCCGCGGTGACGGCGAGCATCTCGCGCATCCCGGGCCCGCCGGCGGGGCCTTCGTTGCGAATCACGATCACGTCGCCCTTCTGAATTTCGCCGTTGGTGACGGCGGCCATCGCCGCCTCCTCGGCCTCAAAGACACGGGCCGGTCCGCGGTGATGACGCCGTTCGTGGCCGGCGAGCTTGACGACCGCGCCCTCGGGAGCGAGGTTGCCGCGGAGGATCGCGAGTCCGCCGGTCGCCTTGATCGGGTTGGACAGCGGCCGGATCACCTCCTGCCCCGGCGTCTCGCGCGCGGCGGCCGCGATCTCGCCGATCGTCTGGCCGGTCACCGTCGGAGCGTCGCCGTGCAAGAGGCCCGCCTCGGCGAGGCGCTGCGCGAGCAGGCCCACGCCGCCCGCGCGGTAGAGGTCGACGGCGACGAAGCGCCCGCCGGGCTTGAGGTCGCACAGCAGCGGCGTGCGCTCGCTGATCGTGTCGAAGTCGTCGATCTCGAGCTCGACGCCGGCCTCGCGCGCGAGGGCCATTAGGTGCAGTACGCCGTTCGTCGATCCGCCGCTCGCGGCGATCGCGGTGATCGCGTTCTCGAGCCCCGCGCGCGTGATCAGCGTGCTCGGCCGCTGGCCGCGGCGCAGGACGTCGACGACGAGCTGTCCCGCGGCTCGCGCCGCGGCGGGCTTGGTCGGCTCCTGCGCGGGCATCAGCGAGTCCCCCATCGGGGAGATGCCGAGCATCTCGTAGGCCATCGCCATCGTGTTGGCCGTGAACTGGCCGCCGCATGCGCCGGCTCCGGGCGAGGCTGCGCCCTCGAGCTCCGCTAGGTCCTCGTCGGACATTTTTCCCGCGGCATGGGCGCCAATCGCCTCGAAGACGTCCTGGATCGTCACATCGCGGCCCTTGAAGCGCCCAGCCGGGATCGAGCCGCCGTAGAGCATCACCGCCGGGACGTCGAGTCGCGCGAGCGCCATCACGGTGCCCGGGATCGTCTTGTCGCAGCCCGACAGAGCGATCATCGCGTCGAAGTAGTGGCCGCGGCCGACGAGCTCGATCGAGTCGGCGATCACCTCGCGCGAGACCAGCGAGGTCTTCATGCCGGCGGTGCCCATCGTGATCCCGTCGGAGATCGCGATCGTGTTGAGCTCCATCGGCGTCCCTCCCGCCTCGCGGATGCCCTCCTTGACGGCGTTGGCGAGCGCGCGCAGGTGGAACGTGCAGGGCATCGTCTCGATCCACGTCGAGGCGACGCCGATGATCGGCTTGGACAGCGCCTCGTCGTCGTATCCGATCCCCTTGAGCTGCGCGCGCGCGCCGGCGCGCTCGGGGCCGTCGATCAGCTGGCGGCTCCGGTGCTTGATGTCAAACGGGGCGTCTGTGCTCACGACGCCGCAACACTACTGACGGCGTGATCACGCTCGCGCTCGCGGTCCCAGCGCGCGAGACGGGCAATGTCAGCACGAACGGCGTCGGGGTCCACCTGGCGACCGGCGAGGTGCAGATTCGCGTTCTCAATGAGACGCCGCTCGTCGGCGCTCAGCGCCATCCACTTGGCGAGCACGTCGTCAGACGCCGGTAGCCGCGAGCTTCCGTAGGGGCGCTCGCTGTCGGGGAACTCGACGCAGTATTCGCTCAGCAGGCGCGAGCTCTGGGGAACGTAGGCCACGATCGGCTTGTGCGGGTAGATCAGGTAGGCGTAAGAAGGCGCCGCGTGACCGGCCGAACTGCCGCGGCCGCCCTTGCCCCAGACGCGCAGGAACCCGAGATCGCGGTACATCTCCCAATCGTCTTCGTTGACGCACGAGCGCAGCAGTTCGCGGGCGCGCTGCTCTGCGCGCCGCTCGCGCCCCGGGTCGTAGCCTGCGATGTCCTCCGCCGCGCCGGCCGCCATCTGCGCGCGCAAACGCGCCAGCGCAGGGCGCACGCGCGGCGCTACTACATCGAGCCCGAGCACGACGCCGACCAGCCCGCACACCCCGAGCGCGGCTAGCACCGTTTGACCTCAGCAGCCCCCGGCCGCACGCGGGAAGAAGATCACGCGCTCGGCGTCACGCGGTACGTCGACCCAGTCGCGGACCATCGTCGCCTGACGGCGACCATCCGGCGCCAGCAGCGGCACCGCGGCCCACATGCCCTGGTCGAGCTGCGCACGGAACGCCTCGATCAACTCGCGCTCCTCCTCGGCGACCCCCACGTCGCCCTCCGCGACGAGCACCTCGCCATGACCTGGCCTCATGCGCAGCAGTCGCATCAACCGATTATCGCAAACACGGCAAGCTCCGAAGCGGCGCTTGCTGCGACGCCCGATTACGGCGGCCGTCCGGTCGCCCGAGGGCCATGGGCACTGCGCGAGCGAGCGCTCCGCAGCGGAACTACGGAGGCCGAACCGCTCTCCCGGGACTGGCGTTCGCCGGGCGCCGGCGGTGCGGCGCCGTCAGGCGAGCGCGGCGGGGGTTCACGCGGCTCGGCATTGCTGCGCGCAGGGCGCTGCGCGTCCTTGCGCTGCGCTCGGCTCGCTGCGCTCGCACGGGTTGCGGCCGTGCGGCCTCGCTGCGGCGTGGCGCGCTCGCGCGATAGAAGCGAAGCGACCTCGCGCAGGCTCCCAAGCCCGGCGACGGGCACCGACGAGGCGTTGCGGGCCTCGCGCAGATCCTGGCGGGCGACGATCAGGCCGGCGAGGCCGACTTCCTCGGCGACCTCGGCGGCGGCGCTCACCCAGTCGCAGCCGCGCAGATCGCCGCCGAGACCGAGCTGGGCGAACAGGCCGATTCGCGCGAGTCGCCGGCCGTCGACCTCGCCCTCGGCCGCCAGCACGCAGCAGGCGAACGCCAAATCGAACCCCGGCCCGCTAACGCCGGCGGCGGCGGGCGCGAGGTTGACGGTGACGCGCCGGCGCGGGAAGGCAAAGCCGCTGTTGAGCACCGCCGCCTGGACTCGCTCGCGCGCATCGCGAGCCGCGCCGGAGCCCAGGCCGATCACCGAGAACGAAGGCAGCCCGGGCCGTGCATCGAGCTCGACGTCGACGTGATCTGCGAGACCGCGGTTGACCGCGAAGCCGTGGGCATGGACGAGCATGCCCCGATCTCATCAGGCGGCGGGGTAGGAACTCATCGATCGAAGCGGCGCTAACGTTTTCGTCTCGTTTTCGTCTCACTTCTTCATCAGAAGGGCGGCGGCGCCGGGTTAGCGTCGGCGAGTGTCTCCGCAGACCGCCAGGCAACGACTGGGCGCACTCGGCGAACGGCTCGCCCGCGAGCACTACGAACGGCTCGGCTACGCCGTACTCGAGCAAAACCACCGCACACCGGCGGGCGAGATCGATTTGATCGTTCACGGCCACGAGGCGATCGTCTTCGTCGAGGTGAAGACGCGCCGGGCCGGCGGCCTCGATCCGTTGCACAACCTGACGCCGGCAAAGCGCCGGCGGATGCGGGCTCTGGCAGCCGCCTGGCTCGCGGAGCAGCCGCACCGCCCGCACGCCGCCGTGCTGCGGATCGACGCTGTCGCGATCATCGTCGACCGCCGCGACAGCCTGCTGCTGCTCGAGCAGTTCGAGGACGTCGCGTGAGGGTGAGGGATCTGACCCGACTGCGGTGGTCAATGCGCCCCCGGACTTCAACGCCTGAGCCCTACGCTGAGGGCCTCCTCGTCTCTTCCCCCTCCTGAGATGCGGTACGAGCGGCCGGCGTGACCACCGGCCGCTCGTCGTTTCTAGAGGGCCAGCCGCTCGTACGCGCTCGACTGGAAGGACATGCGGTGCAGCGGCGAGACGCCCTGGCGCTCGATCGCCGCGCGATGCTCGGGTGTCGAGTAGCCGACGTGAGTCGCGAACTGCCAGCCCGGGTGAAGCTCCTCGGCGCGGCGCATGAAGCGGTCGCGTGTGACCTTCGCGACGATCGACGCCGCCGCGATCGCCGCGCTCGTCGCATCGCCGTTGACGATCGCGCGCGCCTCAAAGCCGAAGTCGGCGACGGCGAAGCCGTCGCTGAGGCACAGCGCGCCGGGAACCGCGACTCCGCACAGCGCGTCGCGGAGCGCGGCGAGGTTCGTCACGTGA
>DATGHN010000397.1:0-4569 GCA_035308005.1 Solirubrobacteraceae bacterium | reverse complement strand
CGGCGCAGATGATCGATCGCCTTGTTGTGGGTGATCGTCAGCAACCAGGCGCGCGGGTTCGAGCCGACCGCCAGGCGCGGGTAGGCGCGCAGCGCCGACAGGAACGTCTCCTGGAAGCAGTCCTCGGCCGCCTGCGCTCCGACCATCGCGCGGAGGGTGCGCCAGACGTCCTCGCTGTGGTTGTCAAGGAGTGACTGGAAGGGTGGGAGCGGGTTGCTCACTGACTCATATAACGCGCAGCGCGCTCGGTTCGTGAGGTCATCGACTACTGTCGCGCCGTGGCGCGGTTCCTGATCATCGCCGGTGGCGCGCGCGCCCGCGCGCTCGCCGGCGAGCTGGTCGAGGAGGGCCACGCGGTGCGCATTACGACGCGCGAGGAGGGCGGTCGCGCGGCTATCGAGGCACTCGGCGCGGAATGCTGGATCGCCACTCCAGATCGGGTTGGCACGCTCCGCTACGCGCTGGACGGGGTGACGATCGCCTGCTGGTTGCTCGGCACTGCCCGCGGCAGCGAGGAGGAGCTGCGGGCGCTCCACGGCTCGCGGCTCGAGTTCTTCGCCGGACAGACGATCGACACGACGGTGCGGGGACTCGTCTATGAGGCGGCGGGCAGCGTTTCGGCCGAGATTCTCGCCACGGGTCGCGAGCTGCTCACCAAGCGCGCGGCCCGCAACGCGATCCCGCTCGAGGTCATCGGCGCCGATCCGGCCGATTCGAGCGCCTGGCTCGAGCAGGCTCGCTCGGCGATCGCGCGCCTACTCTAGGAGGGCACGCTCGCGAGGCGGACGAGGAGATCCGTGACGATCCGCGCGGTCGCGCCCCAGATCGTCTCCTCCTCGGCGGTGTAGGCGTCGGTCGTCACGCTCGTGCCGTCCGGTCGCTCGATTGACTGAAGGCGATGCGTCGCGGCAAGGCGCGGGAGCGAGGCTTCGATGACGGAATCGACCTCGTCCTTCGCGAGCGCCCATGGCTGGTTCGGCTCGGCGATCATGCCGACGAGCGGATAGATCGCGATGTCGCTGACGACGGTCGGCGTCGGGGCGAGAGCGCCGAGCACCTCGACGCTTTCCGGCCGCAGACCGATCTCCTCGTGCGCCTCGCGCAGCGCGGTCGCGGTGAGGTTGGCGTCATCGGGCTCGCGCCGACCGCCCGGGAATGAGATCTGACCGGCGTGAAGCCGCAGGTGCGTCGGGCGGCGCGTGAAGACCGCGTAGAGCTCGCCGGAGCGTTCGAAGACCGGGACGAGGACGGCCGCGATCACCGATCCGGCGACCTCGATCGCCTCCGCCTCCGTCGGGTCGAGCAGCGCGGCGCGCAGGCGAGCCGCCTGCGCCGAGCTCATGGGGCCAGGTTGACGCGCTCGATCCGCTCGCTGAACATGACCTCGCCGTCCAGCGTGCGATGGATCGGGCACTTGGCGGCGATCACGCGCAGGCTCGCGACCTGCTCCTCGCTGAGGTGCGAGGGCAGCCGCAGAACGAGCTCGAAGCGCGTCGGGCAGCCACGCTCGGCTGGAGTGAACCCAGCGTCGACCTCGACCGGCCCGATGTCCCACCCCTTGCGCTGCGCGTACATCTCGATCGTGATCGCGGTGCAGCTCGCGAGGCTGGCCGCGAGCAGTTGCTCAGGGCACGGACCCTCGTCGTCGCCGCCGACGTCACGGGGCTCGTCGATCGTTACCTGGTGATCGCCGAGCGCGAGCGTGTGCGAGAAGCCGGAGGTGCGACGTGCCGTTACCTTGTGCTCCATGGAGAGCGCTGCCTTTCCGTGATCGGGACGCTGGACGTGATGGTACTCCCGCCAGACCTTTTCTAGGCCAGCAGATTGAACACCAGTCCGGTCGGAACCTTGGGGAAGAAATAAGTCGACTTGGGGGGCATGTTCACACCGGTCGCCGCGATCTCGCGAACCTGCTCGACGGGCGTCGGGCGCATCAGGAACGCGGCGTCGTAGGCGCCGCTCTCGACGAGCGCGATCGCCTCGTGCGCATCGCGTGCGTAGCCCAGGCCGTTGAGGTGCGAGATGTCGTCGTCGCTGAGGCCAAGCGCGCCCTTCAGCAGGAGCGCCTCGAGGACGCCCGTGTCGAGCTCGCGGTACGGCGGCGGCATGTCGGCGAGCGCCGAATCGGCAGTCGCCTGATCGCGAAGCCGAAGCCGCCGGGGGCCGTCGGAGTCCAGGTAGCCGAGCTCGAGCGGCCCGCTCCCGGGCGGCGGGGCGAGGTCGTCGGCGGAGATCGCTTCGCTGTCGAAGTCGCGCTCGATCGCCTCTGCGAGGGCGAGGCGCCGCGCGTCGTCGAGCCCGGAGACGAGGCGATGCGTCGCGAAGATCTCGAGCCCGGGATCCTCGAGAGCGACGAGGCACATCAGGACATAGCGATGCTCGCCCTCGCCGCCGATCTCCTCGGCGTAGGCGCGCGCCGTCTCGTAGCGGTGGTGGCCGTCGGCTATCAGCAGCTCGGAGCCGGCCAACACCAGCTGAGTCGCGGCGATCGTGGCCCAGTTCGCGCACCGCCACAGCCGGTTGATCGTTCCGTCATCGTCGGCAGCCTCGCCCCATGGCGCGCCGGCCGCAGAGTCAGCGAGGGAGCCGTAGGCACCGCCGGTCGGGTCCGAGTAGAGGGCAAAGATCGGCGAAAGGTTGGCGCGCGTAGCGCGCGTCAGGCGCAGCCGGTCCTCCTTGGGGCCCGGGTGCGTTCGCTCGTGAGGGCGGATCCGCCCGGCGCCGTAGTCCTCGACGCCGACCCGCGCGAAGAAGCCGTGTCGGGTTCGGGCCGCTCCATCGGGGCCTCGATAGCGCTGCTCAAGCAGCCACAGCGCCGGCTCCTCGTCGCGGATGACAACGCCAGAGCGCTGCCAGGCTTCGAAGCGCTCGGCGGCCTGCGCGTAGGGATCATCGTCGCCGACGGGGAGGTCGACCTCGACCACATTGTTCGGCGAGCGGGCGAGGAGTGCGGCGCGCTGCTCGCTGTCGATCACGTCGTAGGGCGGGGCAATAAGGTCGCCAAGAGAGCCCGCCGCCGCGAGGTCGTAATGGAGCGCGCGCAGTGGTTGGACGTCCGCCATCGCCTGCCTCGCAGGCTAATGCCTCGACCGCGCCGTCGGCGGCGACGTCGCCGCCGCGTAGTCTTCAGCCGGTACGGGGCGTGGCGCAGCCTGGTAGCGCACTCGCTTTGGGAGCGAGAGGTCGTCGGTTCAAATCCGACCGCCCCGACTAAAACAAAGGGGGACAGCCCACCCGGAAATGCTCACAATCGCTGCAAGTCCCCGATGCAACGCGCGATTTGGCGCGCGGCTCGCGACCGTTCTCATCGCGATCGGCTTGGCCCAGCTGGTCGCTGCGTGCGGCGCCAGCAGCGTCGCGGCGCGGCCCGCGGTCTGCAAGCTGAAGGCGCAGCAAGCCATCGCGCGGGATCTGGGCATCAAGCCCGGTTCCATCGCCTACACCCACTCGATCGCCAACAACGCCATGCCGCAATGTGCGTTCAGGGCGCGGGCCGGCGGTCGAAAGGTCGTCGTGACCGTCAACGTCGACAACGGGCCGCAGCCCTATTTCAGGCTCGGCCGGACCATCAACGAGGCAACGCAGATCTTTGGTGCGCCGCCGCCGGGATTCCGCGCGCCAGAGGGGCTGTCAGGCCTGTTCCCGTTTGCGTCCTGGTTCCCGAACACCGACCAGCTGATGGCGATGAATTACCGCGTGCTGGTGACGGTGACCGTGGGGTGGCCCGGAGCCGGGCGCAACGCCGAGGTTGCCGTGGCGCGAGCCGCGGCCGTGCCCTACCTCCCGCGCCCGCACGGCCCGCTCAACGCCATCCTCTACCCATGAACGCGACCGCACGGGACCTAGGGTGAGTAGCGCACCCGGTGAGACCGATTTTCGGACTCGGCTCGAGGAGCACTGGCAGGCCTCCGAGCGCGGGGACAGCGACCGAGAGCACGCGATCTACGCGGCGGACGCGATCCTGGATTACCCGCAGTCCGGCGAGCGCTTCAGAGGCCGGTCAAGGATCCAAGCTCAACGAGGCGGGCACCCGGCCGAACGCCACTTCACCGTCCGCCGGATCATGGGCGTCGGCGACGTTTGGGTGAGCGAGTGCGTGATCACCTACGACGGCGTGCCGACGTATTCGCTCAGCATCATGGAGGTCGCCGACGGCCGCGTGACGCACGAGACCCAGTACTTCGCCGACCCGTTCCCGGCGCCCTCCGCGCGCGCTTCGTTGGCAGAGTCGATCCCGGTCGAGGATCACTAGGGCCGGTCGAAGCTAGAGGGTCTTCGCAAGGTCCGCAGTTCGTCGTGCGATCTCGTCGCGGATTTCGCGAACCTCGTCGAGCGGAAGGCCGGCGGGGTCAGTGAGATCCCAGTCGATGTAGCGCTTGCCAGGTACGTACGGGCACGAGTCGCCGCAGCCCATCGTGATGACGACGTCGGCTTCTGCGGCGACTTCCCGAGTGAGCTCCCGGGGCTCACGATCGCCGAGCTCGATGCCGAGTTCGCGCATGACCTCCACGACCTCGGGGTGGACGCGCTCGGCGGGTGTCGTTCCGGCGGAGAGGGCACGATGCCGTC
>DATGHN010000396.1:0-4247 GCA_035308005.1 Solirubrobacteraceae bacterium | reverse complement strand
TGCCGAGCACGCCCCTCAGCTCCTCGATCATCGTCGCGAAGCGCGCGCCATCGCCGAGGCGGATGTGGACCGGCTTGGGACGCGCGGCCTCCAGCGCGGCCGCGCGCGCCCGCGCTACCGCCTCGGCGTCGGGACGAAAGGGCTCGACCGTCTGCGCGACCACGGTCGTGCGGCCCTCCTCCTTCTGGTCCACGCGGCCCTTGACGGTCACGATCGCGTCGACCGCGAGGCTGCCCTCGAACTTCTCGAGCGCCGAACCGAAGACGATGATCTCGACCTGTCCCTCGAGGTCGTCGAGCGTCGCGAACATCATGTCGGCGCCAGCGCGCGTGCGGATCTTGCGCGCCGCCGTGATGATGCCGCCGATCGTCACCGAATCTCGGTCGGGGCGCTCGGAGATGCCCGACAGCGGGCAGTCGACGACGAGCGACAACGCCTCGCGCACAGCCTTCAGCGGGTGCGCCGAGATGAACAGCCCGATCGCCTCCTTCTCGACGGTGAGCAGGTCGTTCTGGTCAAACTCGATCGTCGGGATCGGCGGGCGGATCGCGGCGCCGTGGCCGCTCGATGGTTCCTCAAGGCCGCCGAGGTCGAAGATCGAGCCCTGGCCGATCAGCGCGTCCTGCTGTGCCTTCTGGCCGGCGCCCTGGGCCTGCTCGAGCACCTCGAGCATCCCGCGGCGCGTCGCGCCGGTCGAGCCGAGGGCGCCGCACTTGATCAGCGCCTCGGTCGCCTTGCGGTTGACCGCGCGGCCGTCGACGCGCTCGCAGAAGTCCCACAGCGAGACGAACGGGCCGCCGTCCTCGCGGGCGCGGATGATCGCCTCAACAGCCTGAAAGCCGACGCCTTTGACGGCGTCAAGGCCGAAGCGGATGTTGCCCCCGACGACCGCGAACTCGTGGCCCGAGAGGTTGACGTCGGGGGGCAGGATCTCGATCCCCATGTCCTCGCACCGCGCCACGAAGAACGGGACGCGGTCCTTCGTCGACATCACCGAGGAGATCAGCGCGGCCATGTACTCGGCGGGGTGGTTGGCCTTCAGCCAGGCGGTGCGGTAGGAGATCAGCCCGTAGCAAGCGGCGTGGCTTCGGTTAAAGGAGTAGTCGGCTGACTTCTCGTTCGTCGACCACAGGAAGTCGATCACCGAGTCGCTCGTCCCACTCGCCCGCGCGCCGGCGACGAACTCGGGCTCGAGTTGCGCCATCGCCGCGCGGTCCTTCTTGCCGATCGCCTTGCGCAGGTCGTCGGCCTTGGCGCCCGAGAAGCCGGCGATCTCGGTCGCGATCCGCATCGACTGCTCCTGGTAGAGGATCACGCCCATCGTCGGCTCGAGAATCGGCCGCAGGCGCTCGTCGGGGTAGCTGACGAGCTCCGGGTTGTGCTTGCCGCGGGCGTAGGTCGGGATCTGGTCCATCGCGCCGGGGCGGTAGAGCGCGTTGAGCGCGACGAGGTCGTCGAAGCGGTCCGGGCGGACTCGCTTGAGCGCCTCGCGCATCCCCTCGGACTCGAACTGGAAGACGCCGACGCTGTCGCCGCGGGTCAGCATCGCGTAAGTCGGCTGGTCGTCGAGCGGCAGCGTCGCCATGTCCGGCCGAACGCCGCTCGAGCGCTCGATGATGTCGAGCGCGTCCTCGATCACGTCGAGGTTGCGGAGCCCCAGGAAGTCCATCTTGAGCAGGCCGATCTTCTCGATCGGCTTCATCGAGAACTGCGTGACCGTGCGGTACTGGCGGTCGCCGTTCTCGTCGAGCCCGGCGTCGGCGAGCTGGAGCGGGACGACGTCGGTCAGCGGGCGGTCGGCGATCACGACGGCCGCCGCGTGGATCGAGGAGTTGCGCACGACGCCCTCCAGGCCGCGCGCGGTGTCGACGATCGTGCGCGCAGTGGGGTCCTCGTCGTAGGCGGCGCGGAGCGGCTCGCCGTCGGCCAGGCAGTCCTCAAACGACGGCGCGCGGCCCTGCTGGGGGTCGGGAATCAGCTTCGCGAGGCGGTCGCCGACACCGTAGTCGTGGCCGAGCACGCGCGCCGCGTCGCGCGTCGCCTGGCGCGGCGCCATCTTGCCGAAGGTGACGATCTGCGCGACGCAGTCGCGCCCGTACTTCTCGATCACGTAGCGCAGCACGCGCTCGCGGCCGCGCACCGAGAAGTCGATGTCGATGTCCGGCATCGACACGCGCTCGGGGTTCAGAAAGCGCTCGAACAGCAGGTCGTAGGCGATCGGGTCGACGTCTGTGATCCGCAGGCTGTAGGCGACGATCGAGCCGGCTGCCGAGCCGCGGCCCGGGCCGACGGCGACGCCGTTGCTCTTCGCGAAGTCGACGAAGTCCCAGACGATCAGGAAGTAGGCGTTGAAGCCCATCCTGTCGATCACGGCGAGCTCCGAATCCATCCGCTCGACCATCCGCGCCGGCGGCGGGTCGCCGTAGCGCTCGCGCAGCCCGGCCTCGACGATCTTGCGCAGGTAGCTGCGGTCGGTCTCGCCATCGGGCACCGGGTAAGCGGGGATCAGCTGGCGGTCGAGCTCGAGCTCGACCTCGCAGCGGTCGGCGATCTCGACGGTCGTCGCGATCGCCTCCGGCCATTCGGCAAACGAGGCCGCCATCTCGGCCGAATCCTTGAGGTAGAACTCGTTGGTCTCGAAGCGGATCTTCGGCTCGGCGAGCGTGCTCTTGGTCTGCACGCAGAGCAGCGCGGCGTGGTTGTCGTAGTCCTCGCGGCGGAGGTAGTGGACGTCGGCGGTGCCGACCAGCGAGCAACCCATCTCCCCCGCCATCCGCGCGATCACCTCGTTGCAGCGCTCCTGCTGCGCCAGCCCGTTCTTCTGGACCTCGAAGTAGACGTTGTCGCGTCCGAGGACGTTGATCAGGCGGTCGACGTGCTCGCGGCCCTCCTCGATGCGCCCGTCGGCGATGCGCGAGCAAAGGCGCGACGCCAGGCAGCCGGTGAGCGCGATCACGCCGTCGCCGTGGGCCGCGATCTGCTCCATGTCGACGGTCGGCTTGCCGCGCTGGAGGCCCTCGAGGAAGCCGGTCGAGGAAAGCCGGACGAGGTTGCGATAGCCCGCGTCGTTGCGGGCGAGCAGCGTCAGGTGGTTGTGCTCGAGGCGCTGTCCGGGCGCCGCGACGGCGGCGTGATCGTCGACGAAGTAGACCTCGCAGCCGAGGATCGGCTTGATCCCGGCCTTGCGCGCGGCCTGAAAAAGCTCGACCGAGCCGTTCATCACGCCGTGGTCGGTCAGCCCGATCGCGGGCTGACCGAACGCCGCCGCGCGGTCCACGAGGCTCGCCACCTTCGACGCGCCATCGAGCAGCGAATACTCGGAATGGACGTGGAGATGGGCGCAAACGGGGTCGGTCACGGCTCTGCGGCGATGCTAGACGGAGCGGTAGACGGCACCCGGGCGCCGGCTCGCTCGTTGCGGGGATCGCGGCGCGCACGCCGACACGATCCCTAGACTGCTCGGACGGCAGCGCACGGAAGCGCCCCGCCCCTCGCCGAAACTCTCGTTGGAGCACGGTCCCAACCCCGAAACCATTCGCGGTGCCGATTCGCTCGGGGTGATCGCCGACGCCCGACGGCGCTCGGGCGAGGCGCTCGAGCTCGCCTCGCGCCACCTCGACTCCTCGCTCGTCGACGTGCTGCGGATCCTCGGCTTCGACGAGGCCTACACGCACGCGCGGGGGTCGCATCTCTACGACGCCTCAGGCCGCGCCTATCTGGACCTCCATAGCGGTGAGGGATTCGCGAGCCTAGGCCACAACAATCCCGACGTCCGCGAGGTGCTCGAGTCGGTCCTCGCCGAGGGCCTGATCGACGGCGTTCAGATCCACTACTCCGTGCTCGCCGGCATGCTCGCGCAGGAGCTCTCGCAGCGACTGCCGGCCGGCCTCGACGCGGTCTTCTTCGCGAGCACCGGCGCCGAGGCGGTCGACTCCGCGATGAAGTTCGCGCGCGCCGCGACCGGCCGCGCGCGGCTTCTGTCCTGTGAGAGCGGCTTCCACGGGGTGACCCTCGGCCCGCTCTCACTCGTCGGCGACGACTTCTTCAAGGAGGGCTTCGGTCCGCTACTCCCGGGCAGCGGACGGGTGCCGTTCGGGGACCTCGAGCGCCTCGAACACGAGCTCGCCTCAGAGGACGTCGCGGCGTTCATCGTCGAGCCGATCCAGGGCCGCCAGGTCACGCTCCCGCCGGACGGCTACCTGCGCGGCGCGCAGGAGCTGTGCCGCCGCTACGGCACGCTGCTCGTG
>DATGHN010000395.1:0-2967 GCA_035308005.1 Solirubrobacteraceae bacterium | reverse complement strand
CGGATGAGCGCAACCGGACGGTCCCGCGCGAGCGGCCACGGCACACGTTCGGCGTCAGGCAGAAGCCGTTCTCGGTCGTCGGGTAGCCCCAGCGCGCGGTGTTCATGTCGAACGGCACCGAGCCGTAGTGCATCATCAGGTCGGGCCGGTCGAGCCCGGGCTCGGAGCGCGAGAAGAGTCCGATCTCCCACCACTGCGTCGAGGTGCGGATCATCGGCTGCACGGCGTCCCACTGGACGATGCCCTCGACATGGTCGTCGAGGTTCGAGCCGACGCCGGGCGAGTCGACGAGCGTCTCGATGCCGAACTCGCGCAGGTGCTCGCCGGGCCCGATCCCCGACAGCATCAGCAGCTTCGGCGTGTCGATCGCTCCGGCGGAGAGGATCACCTCGCGTCGCGCGCGGACGCTGGCCTGCGTGAGCAGGTCAGGCGTCAGGTACTCGACCGCGCGGGCGCGGCGCTGCGCGTCGAGCTCGACGCGCTTGACCCAGCAGCCGGTGCGGATCTCGAGGTTCGGCCGCGATCCGAGGATCGGATGCAGGTAGGCGTGCGAGGAGGACATCCGCGTGTTGTCGGCGGCGGAGTTGATCTGGAACCAGCCCGCGCCGTTGGTCACCGTGCGACCCTCGTTGAAGAGCGACGTCGGCAGTCCGGCGGCGGCAGCGGCTTCGAGGATCGCGACGCCGCAGGGATCCTCCGGCGGGACCGTGCGGATGTTCACGGGGCCTGAGCGCCCGTGATGCTCGCCAGGGCCGTCGTTGGTCTCGAGCTTCGTGATCAGCGGCCAGCACTCGGCCGAGCTCCAGCCCTCGCAGCCCATCGCGGCCCACTCGTCGAGGTCCTCCTTCGGCGTCCAGAAGGCGATGCAGGAGTTGTGCGATGAGCAGCCGCCGAGCACCTTGGCCCGGGCGTGGCGCAGGAACGAGTTGCCCTTCTCCTGGGGCTCGACGAGGTAATCCCAGTCATAACCCGAGTCGAGCAGGTACATCCAGTCCTCGAGACGCAGGATCGCCGCGTCGTCAACATCGGAGGGGCCCGCCTCGATCAGGCAGACCGTGACGTTCGGATCCTCGCTGAGGCGGGCCGCGACGACGCAGCCCGCGGTCCCGCCTCCGGCGATTACGTAATCGAACTCGCCGCCGTCGTTCATCGCACGCCGCGGCTCACGGCGCCATCTCGCCGAGCACGGCCGGCGTCTGCAGGTCGAACTGTGCGTCGGCGCGGTGCCCCTCGATGACCTCGATCGGCTTCTTGCTGTAGACCGCGAAGTAGTACGCCGCGCCGATCAGCACCACCGCCCCGATGAAGATGACGGCGATCCACTGCCAGTACCAGTGGCCGTGTCCGGCTGTCGCCAGCGAGTCGTACACCTGGGATCGCGGCCAACCGATGTCGATTGCGACGAGCGCGCCGTAGAGGACGGCGAAGCCGTTCACCAGCACGCCCCAGCGACCCAGCGAGAAGTAGTTCCCGTGCTCCGGACGCGGCCAGGTGCCGTTCAGCCGCTTGTGCAACAGCGGCGCCGTGATGCCTAGGTAGGCGAGGTAGAACATGATGATCGCGACTGAGGTCAGTGCGAGGAACGCGCTCTGGTTGCCGACGTTCACCGCGAGCAGGCCGAGCGCGAGGATGCCGACGACGAGCGCCGGGATGACAGGCACCTTGCTGCGACCCGAGACCCGCGCGATGTGGTTGCCGAACGGCAGGCGGCCGTCGCGAGCCATCGCGAAAAGCAGACGGATGCATGCGGTCTCGACGGCCAGCGTGCACACCGTGATGGCGATCGCCGCGTCGACGAGGAACACATCGCCGGTCGTGCTGCCGAGCGCCTGCTTGATGATGTAGGGGAGCCCGAGCAGGCTGATGTTCTTGTCGGAGATGTTCTTGACGTCCATCAGCGCCAGCAGGATCAGCAGTCCGCCGATCAGTGCGGCGGCAGCCAGCGCGCGGAGGATCGCGGGCGGCGCGGCGCGGCGCGGGTCGTTGGTCTCCTCGGCGAGCGTCCCGGCCGTGTCGAACCCGTACATCACGTACGCGCTCATGATCCCGCCGATGATGAAGGCGCCGAAATAGCCCCACGGGTGACCGACGCCGGTCCCGAGGGTGTGCACGACGACCTGCGGCCCGCGCGTGATGTGGAACAGCAGCAGGATCACCAGGATGGTCGAGCCGATCAGCTCGGCGAGCACTCCGAAGTTGTTGATCCGCGCCATGACCTTGACGCCGAGCATGTTGATCGTGGTGGCGATCACCACGAGGATCGCGCCGAGCAGCAGCGCGTTCTGCGCGCCGCCCTTGCTGTAGTAGATGCCCGCGTCGGCCTTCGGTCCGATGAACTCGAACCACGTCGTGACCTGGGGCAGCACGACCTCCCAGGCCACCGCCACGGCCGCGACTGTGACGATCGAGCCAACGATGTAGATCCAGCCCGTCATCCACGAGGAGAAGTCGCCGGCGACGCGTTTCGACCAGTTGTAGACCGATCCGGCGAGCGGGAACTGCCCCGCGAGCTCGGCGAAGCACAGCGCCACCGACATCTGACCGGTGAACACGATCAGCCAGGTCCACCAGACCGCCGGGCCGGCGAACAGATAGCCGAACGCGAAAAGCTGGATGACGCCCGTCAGGATCGAGATGTAGCTGAACCCCGCGGCAAACGAGGAGAAGTTGCCGAGCGAGCGGTCGAGCTCCTGCTTGTAGCCAAAGGTGGCTAGCTCGCTCGAATCCGAGCCCGTGGTCGTTGCGGCCATTGCGGTTCCTCCCTCTTGTGAGGGCGCCGCACGCGAACCCCCGCGGGTGGCGCCGTCGCTGTCCTGCGTGACTGGGTCGCTGTCGGCCCGGTTGGTCCCTCTCCGGCGCCCTGCGCGAGAGCACGCTCGGCGCCATTGACCTCCAGGTGACCGGGCGGTTATATATCAGTTGTCTGATGCTGTCAACGCGCGTTTCCGGCGGCTAGCGAGTGGCGGC
>DATGHN010000394.1:0-2275 GCA_035308005.1 Solirubrobacteraceae bacterium | reverse complement strand
GCAGGGTAACGGCGGACCGCCCTCTAGGTCAATAACGGTCGGTATCTAACGGTCGGTATCTAGAGATAGAGCAGCGCTTCGACCGGCGCGCCGGCATCGAGGTGGTCGACCTCGGCGGGGACGCAGACGAGGGCGTCGGCGCGCACGACGTTGGAGAGGGTCGCCGAGCCGCCGCGCAGCGGATCGGCCCAGAGCGCGCCGTCGCGTTCGTCGAGCGCAACCCGCAGGTAGTCCTCGCGCCCGACGACAGAGCGATGCGCAGCGCCGAGGCGAGCGGCGCGGCGGGCCGGCCAGGGCTCGCGCGCGGTCTCGCCCCCCAGCCGCCAGAGCATCGGGCGGATGAAGGCGTCGAACACCACCAGCGACGAGGTCGGAAACCCCGGCATGCCGATGACCGGCTTGTGACCGGCGCGGGCGAACAGCGTCGGCTTCCCCGGCCGGATGTCGATGCCGTGGAACAGGATGCCCGGCGGCGGCAGCTCGCCGAGCGCCTCGGCGGAGAGATCTTTCGCCCCGATCGACGAGCCGCCCGAGAGGATCACGGCGTCGTGCTCGGCGAGCAGGCGGTGAATGGCCGCGCGCAGCGCCACGGCGTCGTCGGGGATGATCCCGGCGCGGGTCACGTCGCAGCCCGCCGCGGCGATCTGCGCGGCGAGCGCGATCTGGTTGGCGTCACGCACCTGGCCGGGGTGCGGCGTCGCCTCGGGCGCACAGAGCTCGTTCCCGGTTGACAGCACCGCGACCCGCGGCCGGCGAAAGACCTCCACGGAGATGATGCCGAAGGTGGCGAGCAGCGCGAGATCCGCGGCGCGCAGCCGGCGGCCCGCCTGAAGAACGGCCTCGCCGCGCGCCAGATCCTCGCCCGCCTGCACGACGTTGGCGCCGGGCGCCACGGCGCGCGACACCTCGATCCGCGCGCCCCCGCCGCTGCCGTCGCCGCTGCCGCCGAGTGGCGCGGTCTGCTCGACCATCACCACGGCGTCGGCGTCGGAGGGGAGAAAACCGCCGGTGGCGATCTCCACCGCCTCGCCCGCGGCGATCCGTCCATGGAAGACGTCGCCCATTGGGACCGACCCGACGACCTTCAGAACGATCGAGAACAGGTCGGAGGCGGTGTGGACGTCGGCGGCGTGCACCGCGAAGCCGTCCATCACCGAGCGCCGCTCGGACGGCAGGTTGTCGGGTGCCGCGAAGGCGTGCGCCAGGACGCGCCCCTCGGCCGCCGTGAGCGGAACGTGCTCGTGACCGACCGGCGGCGTCTCGGCCAGGATCTCGCGCGCCTCGGCGGGGGGGATCAGCGTCAACCAGCGCGAGACGGACATGGCGGTCAGACCGGAAGCACGGGCCGGCGGCGTGGCAGCGAAGGCACGCTCTTGAAGCCCGTCGTGGCAAGACGCCGCAGCAGGTCGGCGCGCAGCTCGTCGCCGGGAACGACGGCGTCGACGTGCAGGTTGGCAGCCAGCTTCAGCACGTCGATGTCGGCGCGGTATTGCGCCCGGAGCTCCTCGACGTAGGCGGGGCGCTCGGCCTCCGGCTTTTCGGCGATCTTGTTGGCGAAGACGGCGTTCACCGCCGCCTCGGCCCCCATCACCGCGATCATCGCCTGCGGCAGCGCGATGGTGGCGTCGGGCTCGAAGCCGGGTCCGCACATGGCGTAGAGCCCCGCGCCGTAGGCCTTGCGCAGCACCACGCAGAACTTGGGGACGGTCGCGTCGGCGACCGCCGAGACCATCTTGGCGCCGTGGCGGATGATCCCCTGCCGCTCGACCGCCTTGCCGATCATGAACCCCGGTACGTCGGCCAGAAAGATCAGCGGCAGCCCGAAGGCGTCGCACAGCCAGATGAAGCGCGTCGCCTTGTCGGCCGAGTCGACGAACAGCACGCCCCCTTTCCATTTCGGCTGACTGGCGACGATCCCGACCGCGCGCCCGCCCAGCCGCGCGAAGCCGGTCACCAGCTCGCGCGCGTAGAGCTTCTTCAGCTCGAAGAAGCTCCCCTCGTCGACGAGCGCGTCGATCACCGCCGCGATGTCGAAGGCCTGGTTCTGGTTGGCGGGCAGGATGTCGTCGATCCGCTTGGCCTCCGCGCGCGGCGGGCGGGGCGCGACCTCGGGCGCCGGCTCGCCCGCCCGCTGCGGCAGGTAGGCCAGGTAGTCGCGCGCGGCGGCGATGCAGGTCTTTTCGTCCTTGGCCAGCAGATCGCCGCAGCCCGAGACCTCGCAGTGCATGCGCGCGCCGCCCATCTCCTCGAGCGTGACCTTCTCGCCGATGACCAT
>DATGHN010000393.1:0-10093 GCA_035308005.1 Solirubrobacteraceae bacterium | reverse complement strand
CGTCGCTTGAGATCGCCTTGCGCGCGTCCTCGACGATCTTCGCCCGCAGGTCGTCGGCTGCGCCCAGGTCGAGCAGCAGCGTGAGATCGTAGATCGGCTTGGTGGCGGCCATTCGCGGCGGCCGACTATACCAGTGGCCCGCGGGCGCCCTCAGCGCACGCCGGCCGTGGAGCGCTTCATTGCGATGTCCGCGAGCTGGTCGTCGATCCAGTCGCCCGGGTCGCGCGCGGTGACGATTGCCTTCAGGCCCGCCAGGCGCGTCTCGCGCTCGGCGGCGTCCATCACCAAGGCCGCGTGGATCGAGTCGGCGAGCTCCTGGATGTCGAAGGGGTTCACCGACAGCGCGAACTCGCCGAGCTCATCGTGCGCGCCGGTGTTCTCAGAGAGAATCGAGACGCCCGCGTTCTCGTTCAGAAGCGGCCCCTCCTTGGCGACCAAGTTCATGCCGTCAAACATGGCGTTGACCAGCAGGACGTCGTAGCGGCGGTATGAGGCGAACGCCTCCTCGAGGTCGTCGCGCAGCTTGAGCTGGATCGGCATCCAGTCGGGCGTCCCGTGGCGGTGATTGACGACCGCCACGACGGCCTCGATGCGCTCGAGGTACTCCGCGTACTGCGGAACGTCGGAGCGCGACGGCATCAGCTGCGCGATGAAGGTCACGCGCTCGGAGAACTCGGGGTGCTGCTCGAGGAAGGTGTCGAACGCGGTGAAGCCGCGCAGGACGTTCTTGGAGAGGTCGGCGCGGTCGACGCGCAGGATCACGAAGTCGCGGCGGCGTTGTTCCAGCACGGCGACGAAATCGTCGACGCGCTCGGACTTGGCCGCCTCGAGCGTCGCGGCGTGGTCGATCGGCAGCGGGTAGGCGCGCGCCCAGACCTCGCGCCCCTCCCAGTGGACGACGCTGCGCTCGTAGTCGATCTCGGCGCCCATCAGCTCGCGGCAGCACTGCAGGAAGTTGCGGCGGTACGCCTGCGTGTGAAAGCCGATGATGTCGTTTGCGAGTAGGCCGCTGTAGAGCTCCTCGCGGATCCGCGTCGGCAGGACTCGCCAGGCGTCCGGCTGCGTCCAGGGGATGTGGACGAAGTGGTGCAAGAAGACGTCGGGCCGCGCTCTCCGGACCATCTCCGGCAGCGTGTAGAGCTGGTAGTCGTGGACCATCACGACGGGATCCGAGACGCCCTCGATTTCCTCGACCACCGCCCGCGCGAGGTCCTCGTTGACGACGTTGTAGCCGAACTCGTAGGCCTCGATCTCGTTGCGGCGGATATCCGGGGCGTTCGAGAGGTCCCAGAGGTAGTGCTGGATGAACCACAACATCGGGTTGGCGAAGATGTTGTAGAAGCGGTCGTAGGCGTCCGGATCGGATTCGACGAGACGCACGAGGTAGTCGCGGCGGCCGCTGGGTGAGGGCACCTCGAAGGCGCGCCCGCCGTGCTCACGCGACACGCGCGCGTCGTTCTCGTTCATCGCCGAGGCGATCCAGATCACCTCGCGATGAGAGGCGAGTCCGCTCAGTGCCGTGACGAGGCCGCCCGTACCTCGCAGCACCGACCCATCGGCGGCGTAGGTGACGGGTCCCCGGTTGGAGACGAGGATCAGTCGCGGATGTTCGTCGCTCATCGTCCCCACCTACCCGTCTTCGCCCCGGCGATGCAGATGCTCTCAGCTGCCCGGCGGGCGGTCAACGTCACGCTTCGCTCGGGAGAGTGAGCGTGAAGGTCGTGTCGCCGGGCGACGAGGCGATCTCGAGGGAGGCGCTCATGCGAACGGCCAGCTCGTGGGCGATCGCCAGGCCGAGCCCGGCGCCACGCGCGCCGTCGGCGCTGTAGAAGGGTTCGAAGACGCGCTCGAGCGCCTCCTCGGGGATCCCCGGTCCGCCGTCGTGAACGGCCAGCTGCGCGCCGGCGCCGTTTGATGCGGGGTGCGCCGAGACCAGGACATCGGTGCCCGGAGGCGTGTGGGTCAGGGCGTTGTCGATCAGGATCCGAAGCAGCTGGGCGACGCGCTCGGAGTCGCAGATCACTCGGATCGGCTCCTCGGGGACGGCCACCGAGAGGCGCGAGCCGTGCGCCGTGACGGCCGGCATGAACTCCGTTCCGACAGCTCGCGCGAGGACGCCGAGGTCGGTCGGCGTCGATTCGAGCTCCACCGATCCCGACTCCAGCCGCGTGAGGTCGAGCAGCTGGGTGGCGAGCTTGCCGAGACGCTCGACCTGGTCGCGAACCTGGCTCAGGAACTGCTGGCGAGTGTCCTCGTCGAGTTGTTCGTCCTGGATCAGCTCGAGAAATCCGCCGAGCGAGAAGATCGGTGTTCGCAACTCGTGGGAGGCGGTCGCGATGAAGCGTCGCCGCGCGCTGTCGAGACCTTCGAGCTGGCTCTGCATGTGGGCGAGGGCCGCCGCGAGCTGGCCGAGCTCATCGCCCGAAGAGTCGCTGAAGTGCGCCTCGAAGTCACCCTGGGCGACGCGCTGCGCGGTGCTCTCGAGGCGCAGCACGCGCACGGTCAGCGCGCGGGCGACGAGGACACCCGTCAGCAGCGCGACGAGCAGACCCAGGGCGGCGGCCAGCAGGACGCGCGAGCGCACAAGCGAGACGGCTCCGCTGACGTCGGTGAGCGGCGCGCTGTAAACGACGACGCGAGTCACCGGTTGGGTCGTTCCCGGCCTCGAGATGCCAACGCCGACGAGGGCGAGCTGCGAGGCAACCGAGCGCGTCTGCCCGGGCTCGACGGTCGCCGCGAAGTTGTCGACTGTTTCGTTGTCGCTCCCCTTCGGATAGTCGCCGAGGCCGCTACCCAAGGGGGCGCTCGCTCCGTTAGCGGGGGCCTCGACGTTGACGATGATGACCTGAGGGATAAGCGTCGCGTTGGCGAGCTCTTGCGCCGCCTGGTCGGCCTTTGGCTGTGCCTCCTTGCTCGGCAGGTCAAGACGGATCCGGTGGATGCTCGCGTACGCGGCCTTGATCGCCTGGCGCCGCGCCTGCTTGCTGAACAGCTCGGCCTTCAGGTCGTTGACGCGCTGCTGCTGCAGGCCCGAAGTCAGCGGCGCTGCGATGACGATGTAGATCACGACGACGCTCAGCGCCGTCACCAGGAAGAAGGTGACCGCCAGGCGCGTGCGGATCGAGCGCAGGATCGGCGGCCGCGCTGATCGGTCGCCCGCGACGCGCGAGCGCATCCGTCTCACCGCTCTGCTTCGCGCTCCCGGTCGCGGAAGCGGTAGCCGACGCCGCGCACGGTGAAGATGTACTCCGGCTCCTTGGCATCGGACTCGATCTTCTCGCGCAGATGGCGGATGTGAACGTCGATCGTGCGCGGGTCGCGGTAGGCGGAGTCGCCCCAGATGCGGTCGAGAAGCGCCTCGCGGCTGTACACGCGCCCCGGAGTACGTGCGAGCGTGCCTAGGATCTCGAACTCGACAAAGGTCGTCCGCACGAGCTCGCGACGCAGGCGCACGGTGCGCTTGTCGAAGTCGATCTCGAGCGAGCCGGCGTTGAGCGGCTCCGCGGACTCCTCGCGGTCCGAACTCGTCGCAGCGGCCATCGACGAGCGCCGCAGCGCGGCCTTGACGCGGCTTCGAAACTCGCGTATCGAGAAGGGCTTCGTGATGTAGTCGTCGGCGCCGAGCTCGAGGCCGACGACCTTGTCGATCTCCTCGGTCTTGGCGGTCAGCATGATGATCGGCACGGAGCTCGCCGCGCGCATGCGGCGGCAGACCTCGAGGCCGTCAACGTGCGGCATCGTCACGTCCAATACGACGAGGTCGAAGTCGCTCTCTTCGAAGCGCTCGAGCGCCTCCTGTCCGTCCGCGGCTCGAACCACCTCATAGCCGTCCTGCTGCAGCGGGTAGGAGAGGAGCGTGAGGATCGCCTGCTCGTCGTCGACCAGCAGGATGCGTGTCATTCGCTCGGCCATCGGCTCTGTACAGGGACAGGTTCTCAAATCGAGCGGGCCGGTCCGCAGATTGGGTGCGAGGAATACTCTGGGGCAAGGTGCTGGACCTCCGCCTGTACCGTCTGACGCTGCTGCCTTTCGCGGTTCTGTTCGTGATCGCGGCGTTCTCGCTGCACGCCCGCGGAGCCACGCTTCAGAGCAATCCGGCTCAGACGATCAACGGGGCGGGGGCCCTTGAGAAGGCCGCCGGCTGGGCGCAGCTGTACCCGGACGCGACGGCCGGCTCGCAGGCCGACGCGGCTCTTGCGGCGCATCTCGAGCCCCAGCTCGCGCCCTGCCGGCGCGCGCAGGCCGGATGCAGCGTGCAGATCGTCGATTCGGGCGTCGAGACGACCGCCGGTGCGCGGACGATTCGCACGGTCGTCGCCTCACGCGCCGGAACAGGACCCGCCGTCGTTCTGATCGCCTCGCGCGGACCTGGCGCCGCCAACCTCGTTGGCACCGCGCTGCTCGTGCAGCTGGCGGCGCTCTACCAGAACCTCGCGCCGGGTCACCCGCTGACGATCGTCTCGACGAGCGGTGGGGCGAGCGCGATGGGCGCGGTCGCGGCGATGCTGCCGCGCGGGACGGAGGCGGCGATCGTCGTCGGCGAGTTGTCGGGTTCACTCGCCGGCGGGACGCCCTATGTCGTCGCGTGGTCGGCGTCGGGCGCGCTGGCCCCGATCCAGCTGCGGCGCACTGTCGCCGCGGCGCTGTCGGCCGCGCTTTCGCGCCCCGTCGGCGACCCCTCGTTTGCCGACCAGCTCGCGCGCTTCGCCCTGCCGGTCACCACGGGCGCCCAGGGCGTGCTCGGCGGCGCCGGCGTGCCGGCCGAGCTCGTCGGGCTCGGCGGCGAGGGTGCGCCCGCGTCCTCGTCGCCGGACGCGGCGGTCGCAGGCGCCTTCGGCCAGGCGCTCCTCGAGGTGACGGCCGCGCTCGATCAAGGTCCGGCGCTTGCGACGGCGCCGACGCGGGACCTCGCGGTCGGCACCCAGGTGCTCGGCGGCTGGGCGGCGCGGGCGGTCGTCGCGGCGCTCCTGCTCTCGCTTCTGGCATGCGGCCTCGACCTGCTCGCCCGCGCCCGGCGCCGCCGCGCGCCGGTCCTCCGCTGGAGCGTGTGGACGCTGTCCTGCGCGCTGCCGTTCGCGCTGACGGGAGCGTTCGCCGCGTTCCTCGGCGCCGGCGGGCTACTGCCGGCGACGCCCGCCGCCGCGGTAACGCCGTCGCTCATGACGGTTTCGGCGGGCGGCGTCGCGGCGCTCGTCAGCGCCGTCCTGGTGTTCATCCTCGCCTGGGTCCTCCATGCCGCCGTGACCGCTCGCACCTCCTGCGTAGGACGCCCGGAGCCGGTCGGCGGCGCCGCGGCGCTGATCCTGACCGGGACTGCCGTCGCCAGCCTCGTCTGGCTCGCCAACCCTTACACCGCCGCGCTGATCGCGCTTCCACTGCACCTGTGGCTGATCGTCCTGACGCGAGAGCAGCCGCGGTCGCCCGCGCTGGGCACGCTTTACGTCGCGATCTCCCTCGCCCCGTTCGCCGCCGCGCTCGGCGTCGTCTGCGTCGCGCTGCACACCGAGCCGTTTGGCCTGCTCTGGACGCTGCTCCTCCTCGCCGCCGGTGGCGGCATGTCCTTCTCGGGCGTGATCCTCGCGAGTCTTTTCGCCGGGACCTTCGCCGCCGCCGCAGCGCTGCTGGTCCGCGCCGAGCCGATCGCCCCGTCCGAGCGCCTCGAGGTGACGATGCGCGGGCCGCTCAGCTACGCCGGCCCCGGCTCGCTGGGCGGCACGACGTCGGCGCTCCGCCGCTAATCGAGCTGGTGCTCGAAGCCGGACAGCTCGACGGCGGCTCCGTCGCGCGCAAGGACGGCTCCGCCTGGTGAGCCCTCGAGAACGCGGCCGATCCAAGTGACGCCAGTCGCCTCCTCGACGGCCGAGCGAAGACGAGGCGGCGCACAGAAGAGGAGCTCGTAGTCCTCGCCGCCGCGCGCGGCGAGCAGCCGATCGCTGACGCCGTCGTCGAGCGGCAGTGCGTTGACGTCGACCTCGAGCACCGCGGCGCTCATCGCGCCGATGATCGCGGCATCGCTTGCCAGGCCGTCTGAGAGATCGATCATCGCGTGCACTCCGGCGGCGGCCAGCGCGCGGCCCTCGCGGATCCGCGGCGTCGGGCGAGCGTGGCGAGCGATCAGCGAGGCGTCGTGCGGGCCGCCTCGCGGCGAGCGCCCATAGAGCAACTCGAGCGCGGTCGCGGCGCCGCCGAGCCGTCCGGTGACGCCGACGAGATCGCCCGGCTGCGCGCCGTCGCGCCCGACGAGCGACTGTTCGTCGCGGCCCCAGCCGACGACTGTCACCGTCACGAAGCCGGCCGGCGAGCGCACGACGTCGCCTCCGGCGATCGTCACGCCGATCTGTTCGGCGAGGGCCTCGGCGCCGCGGACGAGCTCGAGGCAGGCGGCCGAGTCGAGCGGGGCGGCGACGCCGAGCGCGAGGTAGGCCTCGCCCGGCTCCGCGCCCATCGCGGCGAGATCCGATGCCGCCGCGGCGAGCGCGCGGTGGCCGGCGTCTGCCGGCGAGATCCAGTCAAGGCGGAGGTGCTCGCCGACGACCATCGTGTCGGTCGACACCACGCATACCCCGCCGCCTGAGGCGACGACGGCCGCGTCGTCGCCGATCCAGCGGGCGATTCGCCCACTGCGCACCGACAGCGCGGAGCCGATCGCCTCGATCAGCGCCCGCTCGTTCACAGCCGCTCGCTAGCGGTGGCGGTAGACGATCCGGGCGCGGTCCAGGTCGTAGGGCGAAAGCTCGCACCGGACCCGGTCGCCCGGCAGGATGCGGATGCGGAAGCGGCGCATCTTGCCTGCGACATGCCCCAAAACGATGTGGTCGTTGTCCAGCTTGACGCGGAACATGGCGTTCGGGAGAGCCTCGATGACCTCGCCCTCGAACTCGACCTTGTCTTCCTTTGCCACGCTGTGCTCTCTCCGCTTCGGTTTTGCGGATCACCGTAGCAGCCGCGCGATGCCGCGGCCTACTTCAGCCGCGCTGTAGAGGCCTGTTTCCGATCCCCGGCGGCGCCTGCGCCCCGCCCGGATTGGACGTCGTTGGCGTCGTTGTGGCCGGCGGCTTGGTGCCGGTCGTCGGCGCCGCCGCCCCACCGGTGCCGCGACCGCCGAGGCCGGTGCCGGAGGAGCCGGTGGCGCCGGTGGACTTCGGCGGTACGTAGGCGGCCTTGCCGCGAAGCTGGTAGACGCCGGTGAAAGGCAGGTAGGTCATCGGGTCGGCGTTCGGCGGCGTGAACTGGACGCACGGCGGGGTGATCACCTGCGACATGAAGTCATGCCAGATATCGGCGGGCAGGTCGCCGCCGAACTGCGCTTGACCGTGGACGTCGTTCATCGAGATGTTGACCTTTGGGTAGCCCATCCAGACGTCAGTGGCGCGCGTCGGCGTGAACCCGTCGAGCCAGGCGTCGACGAGCTTGCTCGTCGTTCCCGTTTTGGCGGCGCTCGGGCAGGAGATCGCCGACTGCGTCGCGGTGCCGTACTGCACGTTGTGCTGGAGGATCTCGGTCTCGACGAGCGTCGCAGCCGTCGACAGCACGCGCGTGCGTCGCGGCACGCCCCAGCTTCGGTCGACGTGGCCGTCGGGAAAGACGACCTTGCGGATCGTTATCTGCTTGTTGCGGTAGCCGCCGTCGGCGATCGTGGCGTAGACGTTGGCCATCTCGAGCGGCGTCACACCGTAGGTGAGGCCGCCGAGCGCCTCGGCCGGGTAGCTGTCGAGATGCGTCGTGACGCCCATCGCGTAGGCCATCTTCGTCACGCTCTGTTCGGTCAGGTCGGCGGCCAGCTGGGCGAAGACTGTGTTATCCGATGCGACGAGCGCCTGGTCGAGGTTCAGGAACGCGTTGAGGCTCCCGCCGCCGTCGATCGTCACGGGGTAGGTCGGCGCACTGGGCAGCCAGCCAGGTTCGAGCGTGTGCGAGAGGTAGGTGGTGGTGAACGGGTCGATCCCATGGGCGAGGGCGTCGGCGAGGACGATCGCCTTGAACGTCGATCCGGGTTGGCGCTGGGCCTGCGTTGCGAGGTTGTACTGCGACTGCGCGTAGCTTCCGGACTGTGCGATTGCGTCGACATAGCCGTTGGCGGGGTTCTCGCTGACGACAGCCGCCGAGGGGTCGGTTGGGAGGTTGAGCACGGTCGTGATCGCGTTGCGCGCGAGCTGGCTGAGATGCGGGTTGATCGTCGTGTAGACCTTCAGCCCGCCGTCGGCGATGACCGATGGCCCGTAGTGGTTGATCAGCTCCTGGCGGATGAAGTTGAGGAGGTAGCTGCCGCCGAGGGCGTAGTGGTTGTTGGGGCGCAGCCCGAGGGAGGCCTGCTCGGCCGCATCGGCTTGGGCCTGCGTGATCTCGCCGAGCTGGGCCATCTTCTCGAGCACGACGTTGCGGCGCTGGCGGGCGGCGCCGGGGAAGAGGAGCGGGTTGTAGTCACTCGGCGCTTGGGGGAGGCCCGCCAGCAGCGCCGACTCGGCGAGGTCGTCGTCGATCGCCGGGTGGTCGAAGAAGATCCACGACGCCGCCTCGACGCCCTCGGCCGTCTGCCCGTCGACCGTTCCGTAGGGGACGCTGTTGAGGTAGGTCTTGAGGATCCAGAGCTTGCTGTGTGCCTGTTCGAGGCGTTCTGCGATCACCGCCTCCTTGATCTTGAAGGTGAAGCTCTTGGTGTCGGGGAGATAGAGGTTTCGGACGAGCTGCATGGTTATCGTGGAGCCGCCCTGAAGCGTCCGTCCGGCGGTCACGTCGGTGACCGCCGCGCGAAGCAGCGAGAGCGGGTCGATCGCACCCGTCGTCCAGAAGCGCTGGTCCTCGATCGCCACGGTCGCCTCGCGCAGGTAGTGCGGCATCTGCGTCGAGGCCACCGGCTGGCGCAGTACCGTCGATTTGATCAGTCCGGCGACCGATCCGTCGGAGTAGTAGACGACCGAGGCGTTGCCCTCGTTGATCTGGTGCAGGTCGCGGATCGGCGGCACCTTGGCGGCGATCGCGGCGACGACCGCGACGCCGATCACGACGATCACGACGAACGCCGCGAGGATCGCCCCGCCGGCGATCAGGATCGCGCGGGCCGGGTCCTTTCGGCGCATCCTGCGGCGGCGCTGTCGCTCGCTTGCAGTCATTGAGGGGCGGGTGCCGGAAGCGGCGCCCGCAGCCGATTGTGGCACAGGCTCCGGGCCTGCACGGCGGCTTGCCTCTGCGATGATCGCCGCAATGGCGCCGCGCGCGATTCTGCTCGATGCGCTCGGCACGCTCGTCGAGCTGCAGCCGCCCGCACCGACGCTGCTCGAGCTGCTCCGCGAACGCCACGGGGTCGAGGTTTCGGAGCATGACGCCCAGCGAGCGCTGCGTGCCGAGATGGGCCATTACCGCGACAACTGCGTCATGGCGGCCGACGCGGCGGGCCTCGCGGCGCTGCGCCGGCGCTGCGTCGCGATCCTCGCCGAAGAGCTCGGCCCGGCGGCGCAGGACCTCGACCAATCGGATCTTCTGGGGACACTGCTCGACAGCCTCCGCTTCAGGCCGTTCGCGGAGGTTCCCGGCGCGCTCGAGCGATGGCGCGCCGCGGGACTTCGCCTCGTCGTCGCGAGCAACTGGGATATATCGCTTCACGACGTCCTCGAGCGAACCGGCCTGCGTGACCTCCTCGACGGGGTCGCGACCTCGGCCGAGGTGGGCGTCTCGAAGCCCGCCGCGGCGGTCTTCGAAGAGGCGCTTTCGCTTGCGGGAGTGGAGCCGTTGGAGGCGCTTCACGTCGGCGACAGCATGGAGGCCGATGTCGAGGGGGCGCGCGCGGCCGGAATCGAGGCTGTCTGGCTCAATCGCGCTGGGGAGAGCGTCCCCGACGGCGTGCGAGCAATCGCGACGCTCGATCAGCTTCGCCCGTGAGCGAGCCTCGCTGGCCTCCCTGGTATGGGCCCGCGGCGCTCCTGCTCGGGCTTGTCACCGGGGCGATCGGGGGTGTCTTTGCGGTCCTCCTGATCCAGGGCGGGACCCACAACGGGACGCTCACACCGACCTCGACCGACGTGGCGACGGTCATCCAGGACATCGGCTTCGTGGCTGCGGCGGTGTTCCTGGCGGCCCAGGTTGGGCGCGTCAGCGC
>DATGHN010000392.1:0-3226 GCA_035308005.1 Solirubrobacteraceae bacterium | reverse complement strand
CACGCCTGCTCGCCCACCTCGCTGCGGATGAGCCGCTCGCCAACGCCCACTTCGTCTGCAGAGAGTTCCTGGCGCAGCGCACGCGTGTCGCCCGGGCGCTTCGGCCGAGTGACTTCAGCGCTCCGCCGGAAGGCAGTCGCGACCCCGCGATCGTTCCGTTCAAACCGATCGTCCTGACAGATCCGCGCGGGCGCCGCTACTTCCTGCGCACGACCGGCAACCCACCCGAGCTGCGCTGGCATCGCGACGCGGGCCGGGGCGTGACGCCGCGCTGCCTCAGCGCCCGCGACGTCGTCGGCGCCCTCGAGGCCTACGACCCGGTTTGCGCCGTGACGCGCGCCGCGGTCGAGCGCTTCCGCGCCGACCGTCACATTTCGGTCGCGACGCTGTCGGTCGAGCTGCGCCGCGTCCAGTCGAGCCCGATCGTCCTCAACCGCCTGCTGCGCGAAGCGGTTCTCGAAGCCGTCGCCGAGCACGGCGTCAGCCTCAGCGCGATCGCGATGGCGTGCGGCCGCGTCAAGCGCGACGAGCGCGGCAACGGGTCCGGCGAGACGAGCTGGCTCGCGCGCCGCGTCGGCCTGCTGCCGGCGGCGCCGGGCGGCCGCCCGAATCCGTGGGTGCACAGCGACACGCTGGCCCTGATCGCGCGCGATGGTCTTGGCATAGCGCCACGCGAGGTCGAGCTCGCCTGACGAGACCGGCCTGATCGTCGTTGCCGCCGCGCCGCGCGACATCGCCGCGCTGCGCGCGGCAAACCCCGCGACGACGATCGTCGCTGTCGCCGCCGGCGCGGCCTCAGCCATCGCGGCGCTCGACGCCGGCGCCGACAGCGTCGTTCGCGACGGCGCCCGCGCGCAGGAGCTGCGCGCCCGCCGCGATGCAGTCGCCCGCCGGGCCAACGGCACACTCACCGCGACAACGGTTGGCCCGCTCGCGATCGACCGCCGCGGGCGCCGCGCGACCCTCGACGGCGTCGAGCTGCGGCTCGCCCCGCGCGAGTTCACCCTGCTCGCGGAGCTCGCGGCCACGCCAGGCCGCGTTCGCACGAAGGCCGAGCTGATTCAGATCTGTTGGGAGCCGCCGGCTCCCGCCAGCCGCACCCTGGAGCGCCACGTCGCTCGCCTCCGCGCTCGCCTCGGCGCCCGCGCGGCGATGCTCGTGACCGCTTGGGGTGTGGGCTACCGGCTCGACGAGCCGTCCTGACCTTCCGCGGCGCGAACGCGCCGCGGCCATAGACAAACAAGGAGTGATCAAATGCTCACCTACCTGAGCGTGCCCGTGTGCGGGCTCGCGATGTACTGCTGCCTGCGGGCTCTGCGCCTCACGTGGGCCGCCGCGGTCGGCGCCGCGCTGGTCGTGCTGCCGTTCGCCGCCGCTCCGGCCGCCGGCTGCGCGCTGGCGGGAATCTGGAGCTCGCGCGTCGGGCGCCGCGGCCCGGCGGCGGGTCTCGAGATCGGCCACGATCGCAGGCGACGTCCCGTTGCGATCCCGCTCGGCTTCGGCAGCGGGAGCCACGTTCTCGTCGTCGGCGCGACGGGCTCGGGCAAGACGGTGACCGAGACGCGGATCGTCGCCGGCGCGATCGCGTCCGGCCTCGGAGCCGTGATCGTCGACCCCAAGGGGGACGCGCTGCTACGCGACCGCGCCGCCCGGGCCGCCGAGCACGCCGGCCGCGAGTTCGTCGAGTGGACGCCGGCCGGCCCGAGCACCTACAACCCCTACGCCCACGGCTCGCCGGGCGAGATCGCCGACAAGGCGCTCGCCGGGGAGCGCTATACCGAGCCCCACTACCTGCGCCAGGCGCAGCGCTACCTCGCGCACGCGGTCCGCGCGCTCGCGGCGTGCGGCGAGCCGGCGACTCCGCGCCGGCTGCTTGAGTTGATGGACCCCCGGCGGCTCGAGGTCCTCGCGCGCGCGATCCCCGAGGAGCAGCACGCGCTCGGCGTGTTCGACTACCTCGACAGCCTCGACGCGCGCCAGCGCGGCGGCCTCGCGGGAACGCGCGACCGTCTCGCGATCCTCGCCGAGTCGGAGCTCGGGCGCTGGCTTCACCCGCAGCCGGCGGTGCCTTCGATCGACCTGCTGGCGGCCGTGCGCTCGCGCGCGGTGACCTACTTCTGCCTCGAGGCCGATCGCCTGCCGCTGCTCGCGCGGATGCTCGCCGCCGCGATCGTCAGCGATCTGCTGACGGTCGCCGCCACCTGCCAGGCGGACCCGGTGCCGACGATCGTCGCGATCGACGAGTTCTCGGCGATCGCCCCCGAGGGGGTCGCGCGGTTGTTCGGGCGGGCGCGCGCGGCGGGCTTCAGCCTGCTGCTCGCGACGCAGGAGGTGGCCGATCTGCGCTCCGCGGCGCCGGAGCTGGCTGATCAGGTGCTCGGAAACGTCGAGACGGTGATCGCCCACCGCCAGAGCGTTCCCGATTCCGCTGAGCTGGTCGCCCGCATCGCCGGCACGCGCGCCGCGTGGGACCGCAGCGAGCAGCTGCGTCACGGTGTTCCGAACGGCCGCGCGACGCGCAGCCACTCACGCGAGTTCTCGATCCATCCCGACCTGATCCGCACGCTCGAACGCGGTTGCGCCGCCGTCTCTGTCGGCAGCGAGGGCCGCTGCTCGCTCGTGCGGATCGCCCATCCCTGAACGAACGGAGGAAGAGATATGAAGACGAATCCCGACATGAGGATCCTCGGCTGGCTTGCGAGCGTCGGCGCCGCGAGTGCGGCGGACATCGCCGCGGTGTGCGAGATCGGCCCGCGCGCCGCCGGCGCGCGGCTGCGGGGCCTGGAGAGCGCCCGGCTCAGCCGCTCGGTCCGCCTGCTTCACGGCGAGCCCGCGTTGCACGCACTGACGCGCCGCGGGCTGAGCGCCGCCGGTCGCCGCGAGTACGAGCCGACGCGCATCAGCGTCTCGAACTTCGGCCACCTCCTGGCGGTCTCGGAAGTCGCGACGGCGCTGCGCCAGGCGGGCCGAACCGTCTGTGGCGAGAAGGAGCTCCGCGCCCTCGAGCGCGCCGGCGACACGCCGCTGGCAAGCGCCGCGATCGGCATCGCCGACGATGGCTCGACGGCCTGGCACCGCCCCGATCTCGTCTGCTGGGATGACGGGCTCCCGACCGCGATCGAGGTCGAGCTGACGGTCAAGGCGCCGAGGCGTCTGCGCGCAATCGTCCGCGGCTGGGCGCGCTCGCGGCTGGTCGGCGCGGTCGTCTACTACGTCACGCCCGCGA
>DATGHN010000391.1:0-20981 GCA_035308005.1 Solirubrobacteraceae bacterium | reverse complement strand
CAGGCACCACCAAGGGCAAGGGCTTTCAGGGAACGATCAAGCGACACAACTTCGCCAGCGGCCCCAAGTCGCACGGCTCGCACAACGTCCGCGCGCCAGGCTCGATCGGCGCCTCGGCGTGGCCGGCGCGCGTGATGAAGGGCATCCGCGGGCCGGGCCAGATGGGCAACAAGCGCGTCACCCAGCGCGGCCTCGAGGTCGTCGAGGTCCGCGAGGGCGACAACCTGCTTTTCGTTCGCGGCGCCGTACCAGGCGCCCGCGGCGGCTACGTCGAGGTCAGAAGCGATGGCTGACGCCCCCGTCCTCGGCGGCACACGCAAGTCGCTTGCGCTCGACGACGTCGCGTTCGGCGCCCGCTTCAACGGCCCGCTCGTGCACGAGTCGGTGCGCGCGGAGCTCGCCGCGCGCCGCCGCGGCACCGCGGCGACCAAGACGCGCGGCCTGGTCTCGGGCGGCGGCGCAAAGCCGTGGCGCCAGAAGGGCACCGGTCGCGCCCGCGCCGGCTCGACTCGCTCGCCGGTGTTCAGCGGCGGCGGCACCGTCTTCGGACCGCATCCGCGCAACTACGTCTTCAAGGTCAACCGCAAGGAGCGCCGTGCCGCGCTGCGTAGCGCGCTGTCGCTTCACGCCGAGCGCGGATCGCTCGCGGTGTTCGACACGGCCGCCTTCGAATCGCCCTCGACCAAGACGGCCGCCGAGCTGCTCGCGGGCTGGGGCCAGCCGCGTGCAACGCTCGTCGTGGTGACCGGCGAGGAGCGCGGAGCGGGCCTCTCGTTTCGAAACATCGCCCGCGTCGCGGTACTCGCGCCCTCGAGCGTCGGCGTGGCCGACATCGTCGGCGCGGCGTCGATGCTGTGTTCGGACGCGGCGCTCGCTGAGCTGACCGCGCGAGCCCGCGGCGCTGCAGACGCGGCTGAAGGCGAGGCGTGATGGAGCCCTCGCAGGTCATCATCGCTCCCGTCGTCTCAGAGAAGAGCTACGTGCTCGCCGCCGCCGGCCGCTACACCTTCCGCGTCCACGCCGACGCGCATAAGACGCAGGTGCGCCAGGCGATCGAGGCGCTCTTCGACGTCCACGTCGAGGAGGTCCGCACCTCTTCGGTCAAGTCGAAGCCCAAGCGACGCGGCGTGATCCGCGGGCGCACGCGGTCCTGGAAGAAGGCGATCGTCCAGGTTCGCGCCGGCGAGACGATCCCCGTCTTCGCGGGGCTTGAGGGGTCGATGGGCTGATGCCGATCCGCAAGCCAAAGCCGACCAGCGCCGGGATGCGCTTCGTCTCCTATCCGGATTTCAAGGAGATCACCAAGACCGAGCCCGAGCGCTCGCTCGTCAAGGGGCTCAAGAAAAGCGGCGGGCGCAACTCGCTCGGCCGCAAGACCTCGCGTCACCGTGGCGGCGGCGCGAAGCGGCTATACCGCCAGATCGACTTCAAGCGCCGCAAGGACGGGATCCCGGCACGCGTCGCGGCGATCGAGTACGACCCCAACCGGACCGCCTACATCGCGCTGCTGCACTACGTCGACGGCGAGAAGCGCTACATCCTCGCGCCCGCGCGACTGAACGTCGGCGCGACGGTGCTTTCGGGTGACGATGTCGACATCGCGGTCGGCAACTGCCTGCCGCTCGCCAAGATGCCGACCGGCACGGTGGTCCACAACGTCGAGCTTCTTCCGGGCCGCGGCGGCCAGCTCGGCCGCTCCGCCGGCACCTCGATCCAGCTGATGGCCAAGGACGGCGACATGGCGACGCTGCGGCTGCCCTCCGGCGAGATGCGGCTCGTGCGCGCAGAGTGCCGCGCTACGGTCGGCGTGATCGGCAACGCCGACCACCAGAACGTCAAGATCGGCAAGGCCGGGCGCAAGCGCCACATGGGCGTTCGCCCGCAGACGCGCGGAGTCGCGATGAACCCGGTCGACCACCCGCACGGCGGCGGCGAGGGCTCGACCACGGCCGGTCGCCACCCGGTGACGCCGTGGGGCGTGCCGACGCTCGGCTACCGCACGCGCAAGCGCCGCAAGCTCTCTGACCGGATGATCGTTCGCGGCCGCCGTCGCGGGAAGAACAAGCGATGAGCCGCTCGAGCAAGAAGGGCCCGTTCGTGGAGGAGCGTCTGATGGCGCGAGTCGAGGCCCTCAACGCCGCCAACTCCAAGCAGATGCTGCGCACCTGGTCGCGCGCGTCGACGATCTTCCCCGAGATGGTCGGGCACACGATCGCCGTCCACGACGGGCGCAAGCACGTGCCCGTCTTCGTCAGCGAGTCGATGGTCGGCCACAAGCTCGGCGAGTTCGCGCCGACGCGCACCTACCGCGGCCACGCCGGATCAGGGAAGGTCAGGTAATGGCCGACGAGACCGAGAACGAGCAGGGCGAGGGCGAGGCGGCCGAGCCGTCGCGCCGTCCGCGTCGCGCCGCGGCGAAGCCGCCTGCCGAGGAGTCGGCGCCGAAGCCCCGCCGCGCGCGCGCGGCCAAGGCCGAGGCCGCCGGCGAGGAGGAAGCCAAGCCGCGCGTCCGGCGCTCGCGCGCTGCCAAGCCCGCCGACGTCGAGACGCCGGTCGCTGCCGAGGAGGCGCCCAAGCCCCGCCGCTCGCGGGCGAAGGCAGCTGAGGCCGTCGAGCCCGAAGAGTCAGCCGCCCCGCAGGAGGAGGAGGACGCGCCCAAGCCCCGGCGGCGGAGCCGCGCGGCCGCGGAGCCGGCGGCCGGAGCTGCCGAGCCCGCGCCGCGCCGCGTGCGCGCCCCGCGTCCGACGCTTCGCCGTGGCCGCGAGCTGCCGACGCTTGAGAACGTCGTCGTCTTCGCCAGCGCCCGGTACGTGCGCTCCTCGGCACGCAAGGCGCGGCTCGTCTGCGCGCACATCCGCGGCAAGTCGGTGCCCGAGGCGCGCGCGATCCTCGCGTTCGCGCCGCGCGGGGTGGCCAAGGACTGGGCCAAGCTGCTCGACTCGGCGGTCGCCAACGCCGAGCACAACTTCGAGTTGATCGGCGACGAACTGCGCGTCAAGGAGGCCTATGCCGACGAGGGCCCGACGCTGAAGCGCTTTCGCCCCCGCGCGATGGGCCGCGCGACGCCGATTCACAAGAAGACCTCTCACCTCACGATCACGCTCACGCCGGAGGCCTAGGAATGGGACAGAAAGTTCATCCCGAGTCGATGCGCGTCGGCTATATCCACGACTGGCAGTCGAACTGGTTCAACGAGCGCAACTTCGCCGAGTTTCTCGCGGAGGACGTCAAGATCCGCGAGCACATCGTGCGCAAGCTCTCGCACGCCGGTCTCTCGGACATCACGATCCGAAAGACCGCCAGCGAGGTCGAGATCAACATCCGCACGGCCCGGCCGGGGATCGTGATCGGCAAGTCCGGCAGCGAAGTGGACGCGCTGCGCAAGGACCTGCACAAGATCACGGGCAAGCAGATCAAGGTCAACATCCTCGAGATCAAGCGCCCGGAACTCGACGCGAAGCTGGTTGCCCAGTCGATCGCCGAGCAGCTGCAGAACCGCGTCGCCTTCCGGCGCGCGATGAAGCGCGCTCTGACCAGCGCGATGCGCTCGGGCGCCAAGGGCGTCAAGGTCCAGGTCTCGGGTCGCCTCGGCGGCGCCGAGATGGCGCGCACCGAGGCCTACTCCGACGGACGTGTGCCGCTACACACAATGCGCGCCGACATCGACTACGGCTTCTACGAGGCGCGGACGACCTTCGGTCGCATCGGCGTCAAGTGCTGGATCAACAAGGGCGAGATCATGCCCGAGGGCTACTCCGGCTCAGACCTCACCGACATGAGCGCTCCGGCTCCGCCGCAGTCCGGCTCAGACCGATCCGATCGTGGCGATCGCGGCGATCGGGGTGATCGCGGCGGACGCGGGCGCGGCGGCGGCGGCCCGGGTGGTCCCGGTGGTCGTGGCGGCGGCGGTCGCGGTGGCGGTCGCGGTCCGGGTGGACCCGGCGGCGGTGGCGGTCGCGGTCGCGGTCCCGGCGGGGGAGGCGGTCGCTGATGCTCGCCCCAAAGCGCGTCAAGCACCGCAAGCAGCACCGCGGGCGCCGCGCGGGCATGTCCCGCGGCCAGGTCAACGTCCAATTCGGCGAATACGGGCTGAAGACGCTCGAGGCCGGCTGGCTCACCAACCGCCAGATCGAGGCTGCCCGTATCGCGATGACCCGCAAGATCCGCCGTGGCGGCAAGGTCTGGATCAACGTCTTCCCCGACAAGCCGGTGACTAAGAAGCCGGCCGAGACGCGCATGGGCAAGGGCAAGGGCTCCCCGGAGGGCTGGGTCGCGGTCGTCAAGCCCGGCCGTGTGATGTTCGAGCTTGCCGGTGTTTCCGAGACGCTCGCGAAGGACGCAATGCGCCTCGCCGGGCACAAGCTGCCGGTCAAGACGAAGTTCGTCAGGCGGGAGGACTGAGCGTGATGACGACCGCCCGCGACATCCGTGACATGTCCGACAAGGAGCTCGCCGAGCACATCGCGACGGCACGCCGCGACCTGTTCGGCCTGCGCTTCCAGCACGCGACCGGCGAGCTTGACAGCACCTCGAGCCTGCGCGCCGGAAAGCGCGAGCTGGCCCGCGCGCTGACGATCGCCAAGGAGCGCGCGATCGTGTCCGAATACGCAAGCAACAACGAGAACTGAGAATGGCCGAAGAAGAGACAAACGAAGAGCAGCAGGCCGAGGACGTCGAGGCGCCCGAGGTGCCGGCGCTCGAGGCCGAAGCCGAGGAGCAGGAAGAGGCGGAGGCCGACACGGCGGAGACAGAAGCCGCGGTGGAGGAGTCGCAGGCCGACACCGGGGAGACCGAGGCCGCGGCGGAAGCGGCGCCTGCCTCGCCGCCGGTTGCCGCGGAGCCGGAGCGCCCTGCCGTCATCGCGCCCAAGGAGCGCCGACGCCTACGGCGCCTCGCCAAAGCGCCGGCGACGCGCGGTCCGATGAGCCCGCAGGAGCGCCAGGCCGAGCGCGACGAGCGTCGCACGGCCGGGGCGCGCGCCCGCCGTGGCGAGCGGGCCAAGGCGCGCGCTGCCAAGCCCCATGCCGAGCCGGTCGCCCCACCGGCGATCGAGCACGCAATCGGACGCCCGAAGGTGCGCCAGGGGATCGTCGTCTCCGACAAGGCCGCCAAGACGATCAGCGTGCGCGTCGACACTTCGCGGCGCCACCGGCGCTACAAGAAGATCGTCCGAAGCTCCAAGGTGCTGCACGCCCACGACGAGCACGACGAGGCCCATGAGGGCGACCTGGTCCGCGTCGTCGAAACGCGGCCGCTGTCTGCGACCAAGCGCTGGCGCCTGACCGAGGTCCTGGAGCGCGCCGAATGATCCAGAACGAGACACGCCTGCGCGTTGCCGACAACACCGGCGCTCGCGAGATCCTCTGCATCCGCGTCAAGGGCGGGTCGCGGCGACGCTACGCGCGCGTCGGCGACGTGATCACGGCGACCGTCAAGCAGGCGACGCCGCAGGGAACCGTCAAGAAGGGCGAGGTCGTGACCGCCGTTGTCGTGCGGACGAAGAAGTCCTTCGGCCGCGCCGACGGCACCTACATCGCCTTCGACGAGAACGCGGCGGTGATCATCGACGATGCAAACAACCCGCGCGGCACGCGCATCTTCGGACCGGTCGCTCGCGAGCTGCGTGAGCGCAACTTCATGAAGATCGTCTCGCTGGCGCCGGAGGTGTTGTGATGAAGATCCGTCGCGACGACACCGTGATGGTCATCAGTGGGAAGGACCGCGGCAAGACCGGCAAGGTCACGCGCGTCGATCCGGTGAAGCAGCGCGTCTACGTCGAGGGGCTCAACATCATCAAGCGCCACGAGCGCCCGCGCCAGGTCCAGGGCGCGCAGCGCGCACAGACCGTCGGCGGCGTGATCGAGCGTCCCGGCCCGATCCACATCTCCAACGTCGCCCTGCTCGACCCAAGCGATAAGCGTCCGACTCGCGTTGGCGTGGAGCGGACCGATGGCCACATCTTCCGCGTCGCAAGGCGCTCGGGGCAGAGGATCGACTGATGCCAGCCTCGGTCACTCGCCCGCGCCTGAAAGAGCGCTACGAGAAGGAGATTCGCCCGGCGCTGATCGAGCGCTTTGGCTACACGACGCCGATGCAGGCTCCGGTGATCCGCAAGATCACCCTGAACATGGGCGTGGGCGACGCAAAGACGGACTCGAAGGTGATCGATGCGGCGACCGAGCAGCTCGCGACGATCGCCGGCCAGCGACCGAGCGTGCGCCGCGCGCGCAAGTCGATCGCCGCCTTCAAGCTCCGCGAAGGGATGCCGGTCGGCGTGTCGGTGACGCTGCGCGGCGAGCGAAGCTACGAGTTCCTCGACCGCCTGATGTCGGTTGCGATCCCCCGGATCCGGGACTTCCGCGGCATGAGCCCGCGCTCCTTCGACGGCCGCGGGAACTACTCGATGGGCGTGCGCGAGCAGATCATCTTCCCGGAGATCGACTACGACACGATCGACCAGACGCGCGGGCTCGACATCACGATCACGACCAGCGCGCGCACCGACGCCGAGGCGCTTGCGCTGCTCGAGGCGTTCGGATTTCCGTTCGCACGCGAAGAGGGCGCGCCGGCGCCGAGCGCCGCCGCGCCTGCCGAGGCCTCGGAGGCTCCGAGTGCGAATGGCGGTGCCGCGACCACGGATGAGGCGGTTGTTGAGCCCGAGGCGGACGGGGAGTCGGCTGCCGAGTCGGACGCAGAGTCGGCTGCCGAGTCCAACGCCGAGTCGGCTACCGAGGCCGACGCCGAGCCCGAAGCCGAGGACGAAGCGGAGGCCGAGCCCGAGGCGGACGCGGAGCCCGAGGCTGCGGCGGAGCCCGAGCCCGAGGCTGCCGCGGAGCCTGAGGCTGCCGCGGAGCCTGAGCCCGAGCCCGAGCCTGAGCCCGATGCGGAGCCCGAGGCTGCCGCGGAACCTGAGCCCGAGCCCGAGACGGACGCCGAGCCTGAAGCGGAGGCCGCAGCGGAGGACGCACCGGCCGACGCCGCCGAGGCCGGCGAGCCGGAGCCTGAGGGCGAGGAAAGTGTTGATGAGGCAAGCGCCTCATCCGAGCAAACTGACGACCAGGAGCAATAGTGGCGAAAACCTCGCAACGCGTCCGCCAGGCGCGTCCGGCAAAATTCAAGACCCGCGCCTATAGCCGCTGCCACCGCTGCGGCCGGGCGCGCGCGGTGTACCGCAAGTTCGGTCTGTGTCGCATCTGCCTGCGTGAGATGGCGCATCAGGGGCAGATCCCCGGCATGACCAAGTCCTCGTGGTAGCTGGAGCACAAGCATGTCGATGACAGATCCGATAGCCGACTTTCTGACGCGCATTCGCAACGCGATCCACGCCTCGCACGAGACTGTGTTGATGCCTGCCTCGCGCGTGAAGGCGGAGCTCGCTCGGATCCTCGCCGAGCAGGGCTATATCGACGCCTACAGCGTCGAGGCCGCGACCGATGCGCCTGGTGAGGTGCTGCAGATTCGCCTGCGCTACGACGACTCGCGCCGCTCGGCGATCTCGGGCCTGCGGCGCGTGTCGCGCCCGGGGCGGCGGACCTATGTCGACGCGAAGCACATCCCGCGCGTACAGGGCGGGATGGGCACGGCGATCGTCTCGACCTCAAGCGGCGTGATGACCGGCCACGAGGCCCGCGCTGCGGGCGTCGGCGGCGAGGTCGTCGCGGAGGTGTGGTGATGTCGCGCATCGGCCGGGCGCCGATTCCGGTGCCTAGCGGTGTCGAGGTGACGATCGAGCCGGAGCTCGTGCGCGTCGCCGGTCCCAAGGGCACGCTCCAGGAGCGCATCCCGCGTGACATCAGCGTCGCCCGCGACCCCGAATCAGACCAGCTTGTCGTCACCCGTCCGACCGACCGCGGCGAACACCGCGCCCTGCACGGGTTGACCCGCACCCTCGTCGCCAACATGGTGATCGGGGTCACCGACGGCTACGAGAAGCGACTTGAGATCCAGGGCGTCGGCTACCGCGCGCAGCTGCGCGGCCGCGACCTCGAGCTGGCGATCGGCTACTCGCACTCGGTCAGCGTCATCGCGCCCGAGGGCATCGAGTTCGAGGTGCCCCAGCCGACGCGCGTCGTCGTGCGCGGCATCTCCAAGCAGCAGGTCGGCGAGCTCGCTGCCTACATCCGCAAGCAGCGGCCGCCGGAGCCCTACAAGGGTAAGGGCATCCGCTACGAGGGCGAGGTCGTCGCGCGGAAGGTCGGTAAGCGCGCATGACCGTGCTCACGAAGGAGGCGCGCCGGCTGCGCCGGCGCCGCCGTGTGCGGGCGAAGGTCTCCGGCACCGCGGAGCGTCCCCGCGTGTCCGTCTTCCGCTCCAACCGCGGCATCTCCGCCCAGCTCATCGACGACGTCGCCGGGCGCACGCTCGCGGCCGTCAACTGGACGGAGCCCGACCTGCGCACGCTCGGATCGGGCGCGCGTGCCGCAAAGGCCGGCGAGCTGCTCGCGCAGCGCGCAGCAGCGGCCGGAGTCACGACGGCCGTCTTCGACCGTGGCGGCTACCGCTACCACGGTCAGGTCAAGGCGCTCGCGGAGGGAGCGCGCGAAGCCGGACTGACCCTCTGAGCTACCCTTCCCAACTTCCGCCATGCGCATCGACAGAACAGTCAGCCCCGCCGGTCTCGATCTTCAGGAGCGCGTCGTCGAGATCAACCGCGTTGCCAAGGTCGTCAAGGGCGGCCGCCGCTTCTCGTTCACGGCGCTGGTCGTCGTCGGCGACGAGCGCGAGATCGTCGGCGTCGGCTACGGCAAGGCAAATGAGGTCCCGCTCGCGATCCAGAAGGGCGTCGAGGCGGCGAAGAAGTCACTTTTCCGCGTGCCCAAGCACGGCTCGACGATTACCCACGAGACGACGGGCTGCTTCGGCGCCGGCCGTGTGTTTCTCAAGCCCGCGGCGCCGGGCACCGGCGTCATCGCCGGTGGCGGCGTCCGCGCCGTGCTCGAGCTGGCGGGCATCCACGACATCCTTTCCAAGAGCCTCGGCTCGCAGAACCCGATCAACCTCGTAAAGGCGACGGTCGACGGGCTGCAGGGCCTGCGCACGCCCGCCGAAGTTGCAACGCTACGCGGCCTGAGCGTCGCCCAGGTTCTCGGCCTGGTCGACAAACGCGAGGTCGCCGCGCAAGAGGCAGCAGCTGCTGCGGCGGCCGCCGGTCAAGCCGATGCGCCGGCCGGCGACACGGAGGCGGTCGGCGCGTGAGCAAGCTCAGCGTCACCCAGCACCGCTCGCGAAACGGCTCCAACAAGCGCCAGATCGCAACTCTGCGCTCGCTAGGCCTGCGCCGGATCGGCCATACCGTCGAGATCGAGGACACGCCGCAGGCGCGCGGCATGCTCCACGCTGTGCGCCACCTCGTGTCCGTCGCCTCCACGGAGGCCTCCAAGTGAGCCCTGCAGCGAAGCGTCCGGCCGCGAAGGCGGAGGAGGAAGAGACCAAGCAGGAGTGGATCGGGCTTCACTCGCTAAAGCCTGCGCCCGGCAGCCGGCGACCGCGTAAGCGCGTCGGTCGCGGCGAAGGATCGGGAACCGGCAAGACGTCGGGCCGCGGCCAGAAGGGCTACGGCTCGCGCTCGGGAGCCAAGGACCGTGCCCGCTTTGAGGGCGGCCAGATGCCGATCCACATGCGGATGCGCAAGCTGCGCGGGCCGACGAAGAAGCAGTCGATGCCGTTCGAGCCGTTCCGCACCCACACGCAGCCGGTCAATCTCGAGGACCTCGAGGCGCGCTTCGAGGCCGGCGCCGAGGTCACGCTAGAGGTGCTGCGCGCCGCGGGCCTCGGGACGCGCAAGAACATCCCCGTGAAGATCCTGGCCCGCGGCGAGATCGGCAAGGGCCTGACCGTCCACGCCCACGGCTTCAGCGCCACGGCTCGTCAGCGCATCGAGGCCGCCGGCGGAACCTGCGTTCTCGTCGAGAAGTAACCGACCATCTAGACTGCTCCTGGGGTCTCGATGATCAACACGATCCTCTCTGCGCTGACCGTTCGGGACATCCGGCGGAAGATCGGCTTCACGGCGTTCATCCTGCTGCTGTACCGGCTGGGCGCCCACCTGTACGTCCCGGGCGTCAACGTCAGCGCGATCAAGGGCAACCCGTCGCTGAGCGGCTCGGGCATCTTCAGCTTCCTGAACCTGTTCTCGGGCGGAGCGCTGTCGCAGATGGCGATCTTCGCGCTCGGGATCATGCCCTACATCACCGCCTCGATCATCATCCAGCTACTCCAGGTGGTGGTGCCGTCACTGGAGAAGCTGCGGCAGGAGGGTGAGGTTGGGCAGGCGCGCCTCACGCAGTACACCCGCTACCTGACCGTCGGGCTCGCCTTCGCGCAGTCGATCGGCTACGTGTTCCCGTTCCATTCGATCTCGACGGCGGGATCGGGCGCGATCATCCCGAGCTTCGACCTCCAGCACGTCTTCCTGATCGTGATCTCGCTGACCGCCGGGACGGTGGTGGTGATGTGGATGGGCGAGCTGATCACCCAACACGGCATCGGCAACGGGATCTCGCTGATGATCTTCGCGAACATCGTCTCGCGCCTGCCCGGAGCCGCGCAGACTTGGTACAACAGCAATAACCAGGTCTTCAAGGTCGTCCTCCCGTTCCTGGTGCTCGCGGTCGTCGCCGCCGTCGTCTTCGTCCAGGAAGGGCAACGGCGGATCCCGGTGCAATACGCCAAACGCGTCGTCGGCCGGCGCATGACTTCGGGCGGGCAGACCTATCTGCCGCTGCGCGTCAACATGGCCGGCGTCATCCCGGTCATCTTCGCCGCCTCGCTGATGGCCTTCCCGCCGACGATCGGCCAGATCCTCAAGAGCAACTGGCTGCAGAGCTTCTTCTCGCCGAGCGGCTGGCACTACATCCTCGGCGAGGCGATCCTGATCATCGTCTTCACCTACTTCTATACGGCCGTCACGTTCAACCCCGTTGAGCAGGCGGACAACCTCAAGAAATACGGGGGATTCATCCCGGGCGTGAGACCGGGCCGACCAACGGCGGAGTTCCTCGACCAGATCCTCGCCCGGCTGACCTTCCCCGGCGCCCTCTACCTCGCGGCGGTCGCGGCGCTGCCGGCAATCGTCTACGCCCGCACGGGAGTGAGCTTCAACTTCGGCGGCACCTCGATCATCATCGTGATCGGCGTCGCGCTCGACACGATGAAGCAGCTCGAGGCCCAGCTGATGATGCGCAACTACGAGGGCTTCCTCAAGACCTAGCGCGTCGGCGAGCCGCTACGCTTCGCCGCCTCGCCGGCGTTGGTCGTTGCGGCGGCAGATTTCATGTCCGAACTCAATCTGATCCTGCTCGGCCCGCCAGGGGCCGGCAAGGGGACGCAGGCCGCGCTCCTGACGGCGGATTTCGGGCTGCCACACATCGCAACCGGCGACATACTGCGCGCCGCGCGCGAGGAGCAGACCGACCTCGGCCTGCTCGCCAAGAAATACATGGACGCGGGCGAGCTCGTGCCCGACGAAGTCGTGATCGGCGTGATCCTCGAGCGCCTCGGCTCCGACGACGCGCGCGACGGCTTCCTGCTTGACGGCTTTCCGCGCACGATCGATCAGGCCGACGCGCTCGGTGCGCGGCTCGAGGAAGGCGAGCGCCGCCTCACGGCGACCTTGCTGCTCGATGCTTCCGACGATGTCGTCGTCCAGCGAATCTCCGGGCGGCGCGTGTGCCGCAAGGAGGGGCATGTCTACCACCTCGACTTCGACCCGCCCAAGAACGAGGGGCACTGCGACATCGACGGTTCAGAGCTCGACCAGCGCGACGACGACCGCGAGGACACCGTCCGCAACCGTCTCGCCGTCTACCACGCCCAGACCGAGCCGCTGATCTCCTATTACGACGAGCGCGGGCTGCTGCGCCGCTTCGATGGAACGCGGCCCCCCGCCGACGTCCACGACCACATCCGCGCGACGCTCGCGACGCTGCGCCTCGAGGAGGACCTTTGATCATCCGCAAGAGCCCCGAGGAGATCGAGAAGATCGCCGCCGCAGGAACGATCGTGGCCCGCACGCTGCGCCTGCTCGAACGACAGGTGCGCCAGGGCGTCACGACGGCCGACCTCGACGACGCCGCCGAGCGCTACATCCGCTCGCAGGGCGGGATTCCGACGTTCAAGGGCTATCGCGGCTTCCCAGCCTCGATCTGCGCGTCGCCGAACTCGATGGTTGTCCACGGGATTCCGGGCCCCTACGCGCTCGAGCGCGGCGACCTGCTGTCGGTCGACGTTGGCGTGACGCTCGACGGCTGGGTCGCCGACGCCGCGCGCACGCTCAGCGTCGGTCCTGCCGGACCCGTAGCGGGGAAGCTGCTCGAGGGCACCGAGGCGTCTCTGCATGCCGGAATCGAGCAGTGCGTCGTGGGCAACCGCCTCGGCGACGTTTCGCACGCCATCCAAACGCGCGCCGAGGCGTCGGGCCTGTCGATCGTGCGCACGCTCGTGGGGCACGGCGTCGGGCGCAACATGCACGAGGACCCGCAGATTCCTAACTTCGGCGAGCCGGGTACCGGTCCGCCGCTGCTTGAGGGGATGGTCCTCGCGATCGAGCCGATGACGACGGCCGGCGGGCCGGCAGTGCGCCTCGGCAGCGACGGCTGGGCGATCTACTCGCAGGACGGCTCGCTGACCGCGCACTTCGAGTTCACAGTCGCGATCACCGCCGATGGACCCCAGGTGCTGACACCCTGGAACCGTGACGACGACGAGGAGACCGTAGTTGGTAACATGCGGGGTCGCGCTCGGGTCAGCTGACCCGGGCTCGACGTGCGTAATCCGCGGGTGGTAGCGGCAGCCGGCCCGGCTGCCAGAGCCGACCCGTCCGGACTCATCCGAAAGGCGTCATGAAGGTACGACCGTCGGTCAAGCCGATGTGTGAGAAGTGCAAGATCGTCCGCCGTCACGGCGTCGTACGCGTCATCTGCAAGAACCCGCGCCACAAGCAGCGGCAGGGCTAGCGGCATGGCGCGCATCGCAGGGGTCAACCTGCCGCTCAACAAGCGCGTTGAGATCGGGCTCACCTACATCTACGGCGTCGGCCGCCCAACGGCCGGACGGCTGCTCGGCGAGACGAAGGTCTCGCCCGACACCTACGTTCGCGACCTGACCGAGGAAGAGGTCGGCAAGCTGCGCGACGCGATCGACCGCGAGCTCACCGTCGAGGGTGACCTGCGGCGCGAACGCTCGCAGGACATCAAGCGCCTGACCGAGATCGGCTGCTACCGGGGGATCCGCCATCGTCGCGGCCTGCCGGTGCGCGGGCAGAAGACGAAGACCAACGCGCGCACCCGCAAGGGGCCGCGCCGCATGCAGGTCGCCGGCAAGAAGAAGGCCGGAAAGAAGTAAATGCCTGCACCCAGACGACCCGCACGCGGCCGCCGCAAGGTCCGCAAGAACATCCCGATCGGCCAGGCGCACATCAAGACGTCGTTCAACAACACGATCGTGTCGCTGACCGACCAGCAGGGCAACGTGATCGCCTGGGAGTCAGCGGGCGGCGCCGGCTTCAAGGGCTCGCGCAAGTCGACACCCTTCGCGGCGCAGGTGACTGCCGATGCGGCCGCCCGCAAGGGCATCGAGCAGGGTCTTCAGAAGGTCGAGGTTTTCGTCAAGGGACCGGGATCCGGACGCGAGACGGCGATTCGCTCTCTCCAGGCCGCCGGACTCGACGTCACCGGCGTCAAGGACGTCACGCCGCAGGCCCACAACGGCTGCCGCCCGCGCAAGCGGCGGCGCGTCTAGGGGGCACGGCGTGGCACGCGATACCTCACCCCAGTGCAAGCAGTGCCGCCGCGAGGGCCAGAAGCTGTTCCTCAAGGGCGAGCGCTGCCTGACCGACAAGTGCGGCGTCGAGCGGCGCTCGTACCCGCCGGGCGAGCACGGGCGCGGCCGCCAGAAGCAGAGCGAGTACCGCCTTCAGCTTCGCGAGAAGCAGAAGGCGCGCCGCTACTACGGCCTGCTCGAGAAGCAGTTCCGCGGCTACTACGAGAAGGCGTCGCGCCAGCCGGGTATCACCGGCGAAAACCTGCTGACGCTGCTCGAGTGCCGCCTCGACAACGTGCTGGTGCGCCTTGGCTTCGCCGCCTCGCGCCGTCAGGCGCGGCAGCTGGTCCGCCACGGTCACTGGACCGTCAACGGTCGCCGCGTCGACATCCCCTCTTTCCAGGTGCGTCCGGGTGACGTGATCGCCGTCAAGGCGGGCACCCCGGCGCAGCAGGTGATCCGTGACGCGACCGAGCTGACCGGCCAAGTGCCGGCATGGCTTCAGGCGGATCACGACGGCCTGACCGCAAAGGTCCTGCGCAAGCCCGAGCGCCGTGAGGTCGCGGCGCCGGTGCAGGAGCAGCTCATCGTCGAGCTGTACTCCAAGTAGCGAAGTTGCTCGCCCCCGGCGTGCGGGCCGGGAAACGAGCTTTCAGAACACGACGACGTTAGGACCCCGATGCTTGACTTTCAAATCCCCCGGATCACGAGCGAATCCGTTGAGGAGAACCGTGGCTCGTTCGTCATCGAGCCGCTCGACCGTGGGTTCGGCTACACGTTCGGCAACTCCCTGCGCCGCGTCCTCCTCTCATCGCTGGCCGGCGCCGCGGTGACGAGCGTGCGGATCGAGGGCGTCGCCCACGAGTTCTCGACGATCAGCGGGGTCAAGGAGGATGTCACCGACATCGTCCTCAACCTCAAGGGCATCGTCTGCCGGATGCACTCCGACGCGACCGAGATCGAGGCCGCGCTGGTGGCCACAGGCCCCGGTGACATCACCGCCGCCGACATCGATCTGCCGTCCGGGGTTGAGATCCTCAATCCCGAGGTGCACATCGCGACGCTCGACAAGAAGGCGCGGCTCGAGCTCTACCTGACGATCGGCCGCGGTCGCGGCTATCGCCCGGCAGAGGACAACAAGTCGCCCGACCAGCCGATCGGAGTGATTCCGATCGACTCGATCTTCTCACCCGTTCGTCGCGTCGCGTATGCCGTCGAGCAGGCTCGCGTCGGCCAGCGCACGGACTTCGACAAGCTGACGCTCGACATCGAGACCGACGGCTCGGTCGACCCCCAGGCCGCCTTGCGGGAAGCCGCCGAGCTGCTGATCTCCCAGCTCGCGATCTTCACCGACGAGGACCGCATCGAGGAGCTCCGCGCCGGCCCGGCGGGCCAGCTCGACGGCGGCCTCGCCGGCGCCGGCGGCGTCACGCCGCTCGCCCTCCAGGGCGAGGAGTGGGGAATTCTGATCGAGGAGCTCGAGCTCGGCGTTCGTTCCTACAACTGCCTCAAGCGCGCCGGCATCCAGACTGTCGGAGATCTGATCTCCAAGTCCGAGGCGGAGCTCAACGCGATCCCCAACTTCGGCAAGAAGTCGATCGACGAAGTCATCGAGACGCTCGAAGCTCGCGGGTTGAGCCTGCGCGAGGACTGAGGATCGCGCGATGCGCCATCAACGCAAGCGAGGCAAGCTCAGCCGCGACTCGGCGCACCGCAAGGCGCTGCTCGCCAACCTCTCCAAGGAGGTCATCGAGCACGAGCGGATCAAGACGACGGAGGCCAAGGCCAAGGCGGTCAAGCCCGAGCTCGAGAAGCTGATCACGCTGGCCAAGCGCGGCGACTTGCACGCGCGCCGGCAGGCTCTGTCGGCGCTCGGTCAGGACAGCTCGGTGGTGCACCAGCTCTTCGAAGTGGTCGCGCCGCGCTACAGCTCGCGCGACGGCGGCTACACGCGGATCCTCAAGCTCGGACCGCGCGCCAGCGACTCGACGGAGATGGTGCTGCTCGAGCTCGTCTGAGCGGCCGGCGGGGATGGACTCGGGCCCCGTCACAAAGCTCACGATCGCCTATGACGGGACAGCGTTCGCCGGCTGGGCGCGCCAACCTGCGCAGCGGAGCGTTCAGGAAGAGCTCGAGCGCGCGCTCGCGCGGATCCTCGGCGTCGAGCTCCGTCTGAGCGTCGCTGGGCGCACCGATCGCGGCGTTCACGCTTGGGGCCAGGTCGCGAGCTACCACCACGAGGCGCTCGATCCGCGCGGCCTGAACGCCGTTCTGCCGCCGGACGTGGCGGTCCTCGCGAGCGAGCCCGCGGACCCCGAGTTCGACGCGCGCCGGAGCGCACTCAGCCGGACGTACTGCTATCGCGTGCTTGCCTCGGCAACGCGCTCGCCGTTCGAGCAGGGGCGCGCGCTGTGGGTGCCGGCTCGACTCGACCTCGAGGCTCTTCACGCCTGCGCGGCCGAGCTCGCCGGGACCCATGACTTCACCGCGTTCACACCGACGGAGACCGATCATGTGCGATTCGAACGCGATGTGATCGCCGCGCGCTGGGAGGAGGGCGACGTCCTCGCCTTCTGGATCGAAGCCGACAGCTTCATGCGCCAGATGAACCGCGCGCTGGTCGGCACGATGCTCGAGGTCGCGCGCGGGCGGCGCAGCCTCGACTCCTTCCGCGAGCTTCTTGAGGGACGTTCGCGCGCCGACGGCGGTCCGACCGCCCCGCCTCACGGCCTCTACCTGGCGAGCGTGGCCTACTCGCGCTGACGTGACCCAGGCGCCCAATATCCTCAGCCTTGGTGCGCGGGGTGCTCCTGACCAACGACGACGGGATCGAGGCCGACGGGCTTCAGGCGCTTCGGCGCGCGCTGCTCTCACTCGACGACGTGCGCCTTGTCGTCATCGCGCCCGACGGCAACCGCTCGGCGATGGCGCGCTCGATCACGACGCGGCGTCCGCTGTGGGTGACCGAGGTCGACTTTGGCGACGGGACAATCGGCTACGCGACCGACGGCACGCCCGTCGACTGCGTGCGCCTCGCGAACCTTGGCCTGATCGAGGGCTTCCAGGCGGACCTCGTCGTCTCCGGGATCAACCATGGCTCAAACCTCGGCGACGACATCACCTACTCGGGGACCGTAGCCGCGGCGCTTGAGGGCGTCGTGCTCGGGATCCCCTCGATCGCCGTCTCGCAGCAGTCGCGCGCGGGCGAGATGGATTTCGCCGAGCCGGGAAAGTTCGACTTCTCGCTTGCCGCCGGTTTCGTCAAGGCGCTCGCGGCGTCGATCGCGAGCGCGCCGCTTCCGCCTGACACGCTGCTCAACATCAACGTCCCCGGCGTCAAGCCGACGGGCGTCGAGGTGACCCAGCTCGGCAAGCGCGTCTACCGCGACGAGCTGCGCCTCGACACCGAGGAGGAGGGACGGCGTCGCTACTGGATCTACGGAACCGCCCCGGGCTATGAGGACGAGCCGGGCACGGACCTCCACGCCGTGGCGCGCGGGAAGATCGCGGTGACCCCGCTCCATTTCAATCTGACCCATGAACCGGGCCTCGAGGCGCTTCGCGCTCTCGAGCTCGAAAGGCTGCTTGAAGCGTGAGCGAGCCGCAAGACCCGGCTGCGCGGGCGGCGGCGCTTCGCGAGGTGCTCGCCTACCACGCGCGGCGCTATTACGTCGAGGACGACCCCGAGATCGGCGACGAGGAGTACGACCTCCTCTACTCCGAGCTTGTCGCGATCGAGGAAGACCATCCTGAGCTGATCACGGCCGACTCGCCGACTCAGCGCCCGGGCGGGGCGCCGGTCGAGCGGCTCGAGAAGGTCGTCCACCTCCAGCCGATGCTCTCGCTCGCCAACGCGCGCTCTGAGGAGGAGCTGCGCGCCTGGGTCGCGCGGATGCGCTCCCACCTCGCGCGTGAGGGGATCTCCGATCCGCACTTTCGCTTCGTCTGCGAGCCGAAGATCGACGGCCTCGCGATCTCGCTGATCTATCGCGATGGAGTTCTCGAGCGGGGCGCGACACGCGGCGACGGGGAGATCGGCGAAGACGTCACGCACAACCTGCGCACGATCGCCTCGATCCCGCGGCGGATCGAGGGCGCGCCGGCGCTGCTCGAGGTGCGCGGAGAGGTCTACATCTCGCTGCCTGACTTCCAGGCGCTCAACGAGCGCCAGGCCGAGCTCGGCCTCTCGACGTTCATGAACCCGCGCAACACGGCAGCCGGGACGATCCGCCAGCTCGATCCGGCGCTGACAGCGCAGCGTCCGCTTTCGATGTGGGCCTACGCGATCGGCGCGGTCGACGGGCTTTCGTTCTCCGGTCAGTGGGAGGTGCTCGAGTGGCTGCGAGACCGTGGCTTCCCCGTCAACAGCGAGATCGTGGTCCTCGACGATGAGGAGGCCGTCGTCGCCCAGTGCCTCGAATGGCATGCCCGCCGCGGCGCCCTGGACTTCGAGATCGACGGCGTCGTCGTCAAGGTTTCGGACTTCGAGCTGCAGCGGCGCCTCGGCTCGGTCGGGCGCGACCCGCGCTGGGCGGTCGCCTGGAAGTTCCCGCCGACGACGGCGAAGACGAAGCTGATCGCCGTGCACTGGAACGTCGGCAAGTTCGGTGACCTGCACCCGTTTGGCGAGCTCGAGCCAGTCCGCGTCAGCGGCGTCACGGTGCGGATGGCGACCCTCCACAACGAGGAGGACCTGGCGCGCAAGGACCTCCGCGAGGGCGATGAGGTGATCGTCCTTCGCGCGGGCGATGTGATCCCGCAGGTGGTCTCGCCGGCGCCGCACGCCGTCGAGCGCGCCGGCCGCAGCAAGCCGCCGCGCGTTCCCAAGCGCTGCCCGATCTGCAAGACGCCGACGGTCAAGCCCGAGGGGGCCGTCTTCACGAAGTGCCCGAACCCCGTCTGTCCGGGACGCCAGTGGCAGCTGCTGCGCCATTTCGTCTCGCGTGGCGCGATGGACATCGACGGTCTCGGCGAGAAGCAGGTCAGCGTCCTGCTCGACCGCGGCCTGGTGCACGACGCCGCCGACCTCTACGCGCTCCGCGAGGAGCAGCTGCTCTCACTCGACGGCTTCGCGGCGGTTTCGGCCGGCCGGCTGATCAACGCGATCGATGCCTCTCGGCAGCGCCCTTTCGCACGGGTCCTGTTCGCGATCGGGATCGAGGAGGTCGGGGAGGTCACGGGGCGCAACCTCGCATCGCAGTTCCGCGACATCGACCGGCTGCTCGGCGCGAGCGCCGAGGAGATCGAGGAGACCCAGGGCGTCGGGCCGAAGATGGCGGTCTCGATCCACGACCAGCTTGCGGTGCCCGCGATGCGCGCACTGATCGATCGCCTGCGGGCCGCCGGATTGCACTTCGCGCAGGAGGGACCGCCGCCGGGCGAGGGGCCGCTCGCTGGGAAGACGATCGTGCTGACCGGCACCCTGCCCCATCTGACGCGCGAAGCCGCGAGCGAGCTGATCATCGCCGCGGGTGGGCGGGTATCGAGCTCGGTCTCGAAGAAGACCGACTACCTGCTCGCCGGCGCGAGCGCGGGGTCGAAGCTCGCGACGGCGGAACGCCTCGGCGTCGCGGTGATCGACGAGGCGGGGCTGCTCAGGCTGCTGGGACGGTGAGCTTCGCGAGGGCGACCGTCATCTTGTCCTGCGCTATCTCCGCCGCGTAGGGGTCGACGTGATTCATCAGGAAGGCGAACGCGAAGATGCCGTTGCACCAGCCGGCGAGGTCCGAGGCGTTGCTGAGCGTGCCGGTCTTTGCGACGCAGCGGCCCGAGGCGGCGGTGTGGTGCATCCGCAGCGCCAGCGTGCCGGTCTCGCTGACGACGGGCATCGCGTCGCGTAGCGCCACCCCGATCGGCTGAAGCTTCTCAACGCCCCCCGGGCTCAGATCGCGCAGGAGCGTTACGACATCGAGCGGACTCGTGCGGTCGACGCGGCTGAGCCCCGAGCCGTCCGCCACCGTCGGCGTCAGGTGGATCGTACGCAGGAACTCAGAGACGACGGCGGCGCCGGCGGCGGTCGTGCCGCCCGTGCCGTAGCGCGCCCCGAGCGCCTTGAGGATCATCTCCGCGAAGAAATCGTCGGACGGTACGGCGGTGAGGCGGGCGAGCGTCGTCATCGGCGGCGAGTTGATGCTCGCCAGCAGCTTGTCGGAGATGAGGTCGGCGACGGCGGCATGCGAGCGCCCCGTCACGACCACCGCTTCATGGCGCAGCGCGCCGGCGAGCTCGAAGGCGGCGTATGCGGGGGGCGAGCGGAGCCGGCCCGTCTCGCCGCGGTTGAAGGCCAACGCGGATAGCTGGCCGACGAGGTTGGGGTCGACGGCGAAGTCCGTCGACGGCCCGCCGCGCAGGCTGTCGAAGTAGGACTCGTCGCCGGCGATCGATCCCTTGATCTTGCGGATGCCCGTCCTCGCAATCAGCGCCTGCGCGAGCGCCTGAACGCTCGTGCCGGCGCCGTAGTTGGCCTTGATGAACGCGGCGGAGCCAAACGTCGGGTCGCCGCCGCCACGCAGGTAGAGCGTGCCGCGATAGAGACCGTCAGCCTCGAGCTGTCCGCTGCCGTAGATGTTGGTCTGAAGCGTGCCGTTCAGGCCGAAGCGGTCGAGCGCGGCGGTGAGCGTGTAGAGCTTCTCGACCGAGGCCGGATTGCGCGCGACGGTGGCGTCGTCATCGAAAAGGACCTCGCCGTTTTGCAGATCGACGGCGTAGGCGCCCGAGTGCGGCCCGAGTGGCTTCATCGCCGCGAACATCACCTTCTGCAGATGCGCGACCTCGGCGGCGGGGAGCGGCGTCGTGGTCGGGTGCGGCTTTGGCGGCGGAGGCGGGGGCGGCGGGCCGTGATGGCCGCTCGACCCGGTCGAGCCCGTGTGCGCGCTCGGGCCGGTCGCGCCGGTTGCGCCGCTAGGGCCGGTCGTGCCGCCAGTCGCGTTTGCGAGCGCCACCGCCGGGATCAGGGCGAGCGCCGCGGCGAGCGCGATGATCCGAGACGTGGGCCGGCGGGTTCGCACGCGCGCCCAAGCATAGGCACCACGCCACAGCTTCAGCGCCGGTGACAGCTTCTATTCAGAGGAACTACAACCCCGGCTCACGTGCCGGAGACCCGGCACGTGAGCGACGGGGATAGAGCTACGCCTCTACCGGTTGGCGGACCACTCCGAGGCGCCGCAGGTTTTCCAGGAACAGGGCCTTATCGATCCGACCTTGGAAGATCGGGACGCCCATCT
>DATGHN010000390.1:0-18494 GCA_035308005.1 Solirubrobacteraceae bacterium | reverse complement strand
GCGTCCGAGACGGCCGTCGCGCGCGGGCGTCACCCGGTGCGCCCCTACGTGCTCGTCGCGCAGCCGTCGCTCGCCGACGCCAGCCGCGCCCCCGCCGGCCGTCACACGCTGTGGGCCTACTGCCACGTCCCGAACGGCTCGCCGGTCGACCGCACGGAGGCGATCGAGCGCCAGCTCGAGCGCTTCGCCCCGGGCTTTCGCGAGCGCGTGCTCGCGCGCGCGACCCGCGGCCCGGCGGAGCTCGAGGCCGAGAACCCCAACTACGTCGGCGGCGACATCGGCGGCGGCGCGACGAGCCTCTGGCAGACCGTTGCGCGTCCGGCGCTTCGCGCGAACCCCTACCAGACCGCCAACAGGCGGATCCTGATCTGCTCGGCGTCGACCCCTCCCGGGGGCGGCGTGCACGGCATGTGCGGCTTCCACGCCGCGCGCGCCGCGCTTCGCGGGCCGCTGCGCTAGCCGCGCCTCACGCCGCGCGCGCCGCGCTGCGCGGGCCGCTGCGCTAGCCGCGCCTCACGCCGCGCGCGCCAGCGGGTCGGGCTCGTACTCGTTGTCGGTTTCGATGACGATCCGGCAGGGCCGTTTGTCGAGCAGGAAGTTGACGAGCGGCCCGATGCTGCGCTCGCTGCGCGGCGCGTGGCGAGTCGAGAGGTAGATGACGTCGGCCTTCAGCCGGGTTGCCTCGTCGGCCAGCGTGCTACCGGCGCTGCGCGTGCGCACGAGCGCCGTGCGAACGTTGATCCCAAGGCGCCGCGCCTGGATGCGCGCACCCTCGAGGATCGCGCGGCCGTGCTCCTCCTCGGCCTCGAGGCCCGAGTCAAGCGGCAGCTGTCGCGGCACGACCAGCACGTAGACCGCGTAGACGACGCCCTCGGCACCGATCAGCTTGGCGGCGCTCGCCAGAGTTCGCGCGCTGAGGTCGCCGCCGAAGATCGGGACGAGCGCCGTGCGGTAGTTGAGGGCGTGAAAGTCGGGCGGTCGCTGCGTGCGCTCGATCTGGTAGCGGGCCCGCGGATCCATGCCCTGGCGACGGCGGTAGAGGAAGTAGCCGGCGACCCCGGCCACCATCCATGGCAGGCCGATCAGCCGGGCCTCGCTGTGCAGCACGACCACCGATATCCAGGCCGCGAAGGTCCCGATTCCCCCGAAGACCGCAGTAAGGGGAATGTCGGCGCCGCGCCAGTGGATGTTGCCTTTGACCTTGTAGGGCCGGTGGGTGTCGGGTTGCCTGATCCGCAGGGCGACGATCGCGATGTGCGCCGTCGTGAACGACAGCATCGCGCCGAACGCGTAGAGGTTTCCGAGCAGGTTGGTCTGCCCCGGCAGGATCAGCAGCACCGCGAGGATCGAGAAGGCGACGATCGTGAACCATGGCGTTCGGTACCGTGGATGGAGCCGCGCGAATAGGTTGGGGAGCTGGCGGTGCTCGGCGAGCGACCACGACAGCCGCGAGATGCCGATCAGCCCGGCGTTGGTGGCGATCAGCAGGATCGCCGCGGCGAGTATCCCGACGTAGTCGGTGGCGAACTGCAGAGCCGCGCCGTGCAGGTGCAGCCGGTCGACGATCCCAAGCACCGGGTTGTTCTCGTACTTCGTGCCGAGCAGGCTCGAGTAGTGCCCGTTGTGCTTTACGACCGGGAGCGCCGAGAGGGCGACGACCGAGATGCCCGCGTAGACGCCGAGCACGGCGATCACGACGAAGTTGAGTGCGCGCGGGACGTCGCGGTCGGGGTCCTTGGCCTCCTCGGCCATGTTCGAGACCGTCTCGATGCCCGTGTAGGCCACCATCGCTACCGACAGCGCGAAGATCAGCTGCGTCCAGCTCGGAGCGACGCCGAGATGCACCTGGTGTATCAGCAAACTGGGGTTGAGCACGAGCACGAAGCCGAGGCCGACGAGCGCGGCCTGCGTCGCGAGGCTCAGGAACGCGAGCAGGACGTTCAGGTTCGCCGACTCGCCGAGGCCGCGAATGTTCAGCAGCGCGAGGATGCCGATGACGGCGCCGCCCCCGATCACGTCGCCGGGGGCGTGGGAGAGGGCAGGGAAGAAGACGGCGAGGTAGTGCGGGACGAAGAACGCGGAGATGGCGATCGTGATGATGTAGTCGAGCGTCAGCGCCCAGCCGGCGAAGAATGAGACGATCTCGTTGAACGCGTGGCGCGCGAACGACGACGCGCCGCCCGCCTCCGGGAACATCGCGGCGCCCTCGGCGTAGGTCTTGGCGGTGAGGACGAAGAGCCCGCCAGCGAACATGAAGACGAGCGGCGTGAGGCCGAGTGCGTGGGCCGTGACGAGTCCGAGCGCGTAGTAGATCGACGAGCCGACGTTGCCGTAGGCGGTCGCGAAGAGGCCGGACATGCCGACCGACCGCCGCAGTCCGTGCTCGCTCAGCCGCGCCATCGCCGCCCTCCGTCGAGATCGGCTCCGAGCGCAGGCCTCGCCGCCGCTGCCCCCTTGCCGGTGCGCCGGTAGCGTGTGATGCCGTGGCTGTGCAGGGAAATCCGAACGCGGTGCTGATGACACCGGGCCGGCGTCAGGCGCGCCGGCGCCTGGCTCTGCGGAGCGTTTCGCTGCTGTGGCTTCTGTTCGCCGGAACGGCCGCGCTGATGGTCGCCGCCGCCGCCGTTCTCGCCCTGACGCCGGCGTCCGTGCACGCCTCGATCACGCGCGATGAGCTGATCGGCCTGCTGATCGCACTCTTCGCGATGCTGGCGGTCGAGCTCGCGTTCCTGCGCCTGGCGCTCGCGCCGCTGCGCCGTCTGACCGCCCTGATGGGCTCGATCGACCTCCTCCAGCCCGGACAGCGGGTCGGGGAGTTGCGCTGGAGCGGGCGTGAGATCGCCGCGCTCGCCGGCGCGTTCGATTCGATGCTCGAGCGGATCGAGCGCGAGCGACGCGACAGCATGAGCCGCGTGCTCTCGGCGCAGGAAACCGAACGGCTGCGCGTGGCGCGCGAGCTTCACGACGAGATCGGCCAGCTGCTCACCGCCCTTTTGCTGCGAGTCGAACATGCCGCTGCCGCCGGCACGGGCTCAGAGGATTGGGGCGACACGGCGGCCGAGCTGCGCCGCAGCATCGATGTGGTCCGGCGGATCGCGCGCGAGCTGCGTCCGGAGGCGCTCGACGATCTCGGTCTGCGCGAGGCGCTCGCGGCGATGTGCTCGCGGATGACGCAACCGGGCGGCCCGGCGATCGTCTGCGAGCTGGCCGGTGAGCTCCCGGACCTCGCCCCGGCGGCCGAGCTTGCCGTGTACCGCGTCGCGCAGGAGGCTGTCACCAACGCCCTGCGCCACGCGTCGGCAAGCCGGGTCGTGCTGACCCTCACGCACGAGCGGGGCGTCGTCACCCTCGCGGTCGACGACGACGGACGCGGCATCGACGCGGGCGCGCAGGACGGCGCCGGCGTGATGGGCATGCGCGAACGAGCGCTGCTGTTGGGCGCTCGGCTCGATCTGGCATCCGCGCCGGGAGGACGCGGCGCGCGGCTTCGCCTGACCGTTCCCGCCACCGGGACGCCACTTCCGTGACGACGCCCCTGAAGACGAAGGTCCTCCTCGCCGACGATCACGAGCTCGTCCGTAGCGGGCTGCGGATGCTGCTCGACGCGCAGCCCGACATCGAGGTCGTCGCGGAGGCCTCAGACGGCGCCGACGCGCTGCGCCAGTGCGAGCGAAACCCCGTCGATCTCGCGCTCCTCGACGTGTCGATGCCCCGGCTCACCGGGCTCCAGGCGGCGCAGGAGCTGCGCAAGCGCCAGCCCGATGTGCGCATCCTGATGCTCTCAGTGCACGACAACGAGCAGTACCTCTTCGCGGCGCTGAACGCCGGCGCCGCCGGATACGTGCTCAAGACCGCAGCCAGCCAGGACCTCGTCCGCGCGATCCGCGCGACGATGCGTGGCGAGCTCTTCGTGTACCCGCCGGCCGCCGCGGCGCTGGTGCGCGAGCACGGCGGCCAGGCCGAACGGATCGCGGCGACCGGCGACCGCCTCACGCCCCGCGAGCTCGAAGTCCTGAAGCTCATCGCCGAGGCGCACAGCAGCGACGCGATCGCCGACACGCTGGCGATCAGCAGGCGGACCGTCGACCACCATCGGGCCAGCATCCTGCGCAAGCTCGGCATGCGCGGCCGCGTCGAGCTGACGCGCTACGCGATCCGCCGCGGCCTGATCGAGCCGTAGCGGCAGACCCCCCCGCGCTCGCGCCGGCGTCCGTCCCAAACCGCGAAATCGCTGCACCCGCACCACCAGCGGCCACTATGCGCGGCGGCCCCGCGCCCCGCTATGGGCACAACTACCTATGCGCCGTGCGCGTTCAGCTTTGGGCGGGTGCGTCGACGCCGCCGATGTGCTCCTCGCAGAAGAACACGACGGCCACGAACGGCTCGAGCTCGTCAAGCTCCCACCGCAGCGGCGGCTCGGCGATCTCCCAGCGCACCAGCGACTCGCGGCCGCACCCGGGAACGGTGCAGAGCGGCAGCGTCTCGCGGTACCCGGCGGTGTCGGCGCCACTGCTCATGGCCAGACGATCGTGCGCGGCGCAGCGGGCGTCTATAGGCGTTACCACCTACCTGCGTACGCGCGCGGCGCGCTGCCAGCGCTTTGCTAGACGCGCTGCGGGACGTCGCGCATCGTGGTGCCGCGACGGCCCTCGGTGTCGAACATCAGCTGCAGGTCGGTCGGGCTCGATGCGAGGTTCACCGCGTCCTGCTCCTCGATTCGCCCGGCGACCACGTGCGCGTGAAGCGACTGGTCGAAGGTCTGCATCCCGTAGTACTCGCCGTCGGCGATCACCGAGCCGAGCACGGCGGTGCGCTCGGGGTCGAGGATCATCTCGCGCACGCGGCCCGTCATGCGCAGGACCTCGCACGCGGCGACGCGGCCGCCGTCCTTGGCGGGCACGAGGCGCTGGGAGATGACGCCGCGCAGCGTCCCGCCGAGCATCGAGCGGATCAGCGGGTGCTGGCGGGCGGGAAAGAAGTCGAGCATGCGGTTGATCGACTCGGCGGCGTCGATCGTGTGGATCGTCGAGAGCACGAGGTGGCCTGTCTCTGCGGCCGACAGCGCCGTCGAGACGGTCTCCTCGTCGCGCATCTCGCCGATCAGGATCACGTCGGGGTCCTGGCGCAGGATGTGGCGCAGGGCGCCGTGGAAGGAGTGGGCGTCGGCTCCGACCTCGCGCTGGCCGATGATCGAGCGGTTGTTGCGGTGCACGAACTCGATCGGGTCCTCGATCGTGAGGATGTGGGCCGCCCGGGACTTGTTGATCTGGTTGATCATCGCCGCGAGCGTCGTCGACTTGCCCGAACCGGTCGTGCCGGTCACGAGCACGATGCCGCGAACCTCCTCGGCGAGCGTCGCGATGACGGGCGGCAGGTTGAGCTCCTCGATCGTCGGGATCCGGTAGGGGATCACGCGCGCGGCGAGCGCGACCCCGTCACGTTGCTGGAAGGCGTTGATGCGGAACCGCGCGAGGCCGCTGATCTCGTAGGAGAGCTCGATCTCGTGCTGCGCCTCGAACTCGGCCATGCGCCCGCGGTCATCGAGCAGCCGGCGCAGCACCTCGAGCGTGTCCGAACGCTCGAGCGTCGCGTTGCCGTTGACGCTCAGCGCGACGAGCTCGCCGTTGATGCGCGCGATCGCCGGGAGGCCGACCTTCAGGTGCAGGTCCGACCCCTGGGCGTCCACAACCGCCTTGAGAGCCTGGTCGAAATCGATCACGACAGGAACACTCATCGGCAGCTGTGCGCCGCAACCCAAGTCCTGACTGCAGGTTTTCTGGCGCCTGGTTTAGCGGGTGCTCGGCGGGGGCACCGGATGGCGGCCGGGCGGCAGGCTCAGCTCACGTGCCTTGGAGATCCGCCACAACCCGCCGGACCCCGCCAGCAGCACGGAGACGACAGCAGCGCCACGACGGCCGGGGTGTGCGGGGCGAGCAGCCAGATCGCCACGCCCACGCCCGGCAACAGCACGATCAGGATCACGATCCGAAAGACGACCGGCAGGCGATGCGGCAGGCCGTAGGTGTCGAGAAGGGCGTGCTCGTGCGAAAGTCGCATGCCCTTGCGCTACCCGGCCCCCGCGGGCAAAACGCCTCGCGGTTGCGCCCCGGCGCAGTGGCGGGACCAGGATTCGAACCTGGGAAGGCTGAGCCAACGGATTTACAGTCCGTCCCCTTTGACCGCTCGGGAATCCCGCCGCGAGCGGTGCGCAGTTTAGTCGACCCTCGAGGGCCGTTTAGGAGGCGTCGCGGAGCCGCTGCGTCTCCGGCAGCGACTCGAGCTTCTTGAGCGTGTGGTTTTCGATCTGGCGGATGCGCTCGCGCGTTACGTTGAAAGCTTGGCCGACCTCTTCGAGCGTCCGCGGCCGCTCGCCGGTCAGGCCGTAGCGCATCTCGATCACCTCGCGCTCGCGCCGCGGCAGCACCGCCAGCGCGCGGCAGACGTGCTCGTCGCGCATCGCGCGCGCAGCGAGCTCGAACGGCGACTCAGCGCTCTGATCTTCGATGAAGTCGCCGAGCGCGGAGTCGTCCTCCTCGCCGACCGGCTTCTCGAGTGAGACCGGCTGCTGAGCCATGCGCAGGATCTCGCGCACCTCCTTGGCCGAGCAGGCAAGCTGCACGGCGATCTCCTCCGCCGTCGGCTCGCGCCCGAGCTGCTGGACGAGCTGGCGCTCGACGCCGATCACCTTGTTCAGCTTCTCCACCATGTGGACGGGAATCCGGATCGTCCGCCCCTTGTCGGCGATCGCACGCGTCACGGCCTGGCGGATCCACCACGTCGCGTAGGTCGAGAACTTGTAGCCGCGACGGTAGTCGAACTTCTCGACGGCGCGGATCAGCCCGAGCGAGCCCTCCTGGATCAGGTCGAGGAACGACAGCCCGCGCCCCAGGTAGCCCTTGGCGATCGACACGACGAGGCGCAGGTTGGCCTCGACCATCTGCTGCTTGGCCGCGACGTCGCCGCGCTCGATCCGCTTGGCGAGCGCGACCTCGTCGGCCGCCGTCAGCAGCGCGACGCGGCCAATCGAGCGCAGGTACAGGCGCAGCGAGTCAAGGCTCGGCTCGACGGTCAGGTCGAGCTCGGACTTGGGCGCCGCGACGACGGCGGCGGCCGGCTCGGGTTCCGGCTCGGCGGCGTCCTCGCGCGCGATCAGCTCGATGCCGTGGTCCTCGAGGTAGGCGTAGAGCTCGGTGACCTGCTCGCGCGTGGCCTCGACGTCCTCGAGCGCGGCGGCGACGCTCTCGAAGCTCAGCGCGCCGCGCTCGTGACCCTCGGCGAGCAGCGCCGCGATCTCCTCCGCGTCGATCACCGGCGACTCTCCGAGCGTCACGCCCGAGTCGGTATGCGAAACACCGTCCAGCGCGGCCTCCACGACGAAGTCCCTCCTCCTCTCGCCAGTCGGGCGTCCCCTCCTCGACCGCGGAAGTGATAGCACAAGCGCCCGCAAGCGGCGAGGCGTGCGAAGGCCGCTGCGGGCGGTCGGTAGGCTTGGCGGCGAACGCGCGATGACGAATCGACCGCTCACCCTCCAGGCGCCGGACGTCCAGGCGCAGACACCGTCGCTCGCCGTGAGTCTCTCCCGCGTCGGAGTCACCGGCGTCGAGAAGGTCATCAGGATCCGCCAGAACGGCTTCGACGAGCTCTACTGGGCCCGGCTCGATTGCTTCGTCGATCTGGCCGGCGACCAGAAGGGGGCGCACATGTCGCGCTTCGAGGAGGTCGTCAACGAGGCGATCGGCGAGGTCGTGCTCGGCGAGGCGACGTTCCGCGCCGAGGATCTCGCCCAGCGCGTCGCCGAGCTGGTCCGCGAGCGCCAGGGCGCGAGCCGCGCCGAGGTGCGGATCGCGGCGCGCTACCCCGAGCACAAGCCGGCGCCGGTGTCGGGCATCGCCACGCAGGAGATCTACACGCTGCACGGGATGGCGATCGCCTCCGAGCGCGGCACGCGCCGCCTGGTCGGCGTCGCGGCGCAGGGTATGACGGCGTGCCCATGCGCGCAGGGCCTCGTCGCGGCGAGTTCGCGCGAGCGGCTGCTCGAGGAGGGCTACGGCGACGAGGAGATCGATCGCATCTTTGAGGCGGTCCCCGTCGCGACGCACAACCAGCGCGGCCTCGGAACGCTCTACGTCGGGGCGACCGAGCACGGTGCGCTCGAGATCGAGGCCCGCACGCTGCTTGGGATCGTCGAGAACTCGATGTCGTCTGAGATCTACGAGCTGATGAAGCGCGTCGATGAGGCGGCCGTCGTCGAGAAGGCCCACCGGCGCCCGCGCTTCGTAGAGGACTGCGTCAGGGAGATGATCCAGGGAGTGCTCGCGCAGCTCGAGCTGCCCGATGACGCATTCGTCTCGGCGCGCCAGGAGAACCTCGAGACGATCCACCAGCACAACGTCGCCGCCGAGCGTCACGGGACGCTCGGCGAACTGCGCCGCGAGGTGGCCGGCCTGGAGACCCCGGCCCGCCACACGACGCTGCGCGACTGGCTCGACGGCTAGCGCGAGCTCAGGCCGGCGCTGTCGGGCGCTCGCGCGCCTGCCTAGCCTCCTCGAGCCGCCGGCGCAGACCGAAGAAGTAGTCAAGGCCCGAGATGACGGTGATCGCGACGGCGACGTAGACGAGCACGTCGAGCCAGACGGGGTGACCGCGGACGGCGATCACGGCGAAGATCGCCGCGATCTGGATGCAGGTCTTGACCTTGGCGATCGGGCTGGCGGCGATGATCACGCCGGCCTGCGTCGCGCCCATTCGAAGCACCGTCACGGCGAGCTCGCGGGCGATGATCACCATCGCCACCCATGCCGCGAGGCGGTGCAGCGAAACGAGTGAGATCAGCGCGGCGACGATCAGCAGCTTGTCGGCGAGCGGGTCCATCAGCTTGCCGAACGTGGTGACCGAGTCTCTCGCGCGCGCGAGGTAGCCGTCGACGAAGTCGGTTGCCGAGGCCAGCGCGAAGACGGCCGCCGCGAAGATGTCGCCGCCGCCGCCGTTGGCAACCAGCGCGACGACCAGCACGGGCACGAGCAGGATCCGCACCACCGTCAGGAAGTTCGGCCAGTTGAGCGCTGCCATGCCGAGGCTGATTATGCACCCATCACGGCCGAGCTATCGAGCTAGCTTGATAGCATGGCCCGCAGTGGCTGAGCACACGCCCACCAGGGCCCTCTTCGTGCGCATCCCGCAGGCCCACGCCCAGGCTCTCGACCGCCTCGCGTTCGAGTCGCGCCGGCCCAAGCAGGCGGTCGTCACCGAGCTCCTCGGCCGCTATATCGGCGACCCCGCCGCCAGGCCCGCCTCGGCTCGGCGGATCACGATCGAGGCCGGCCCCGATCCGGGCGCGGTCGTCGGCCGCCACGCCTTCCGCCCCTTCGAGCCCGACGTCCTGACGCTCGAGGAGGCGGCGGCGCTGCTGTCGGTCTCGGCCGACTCCGTCCGCGAGCTCGCCGAGTCCGGCGAGCTGCCTGGGCGGCGCATCGCATCGGAGTGGCGCTTCGCGCGCGCCGCGGTCCTCGACTGGCTCGCCGGCGGCACCGCGGCCGACGCCGGATAGGGTTAGCTCCGATGCCGCTGATCCCGACCGTCATCGAGCGAAGCGCCCGCGGCGAGCGCGAGTACGACATCTACTCGAGGCTGCTCAACGAGCGCATCATCTTTCTGGGCAGCCCGATCGACGACGACGTCGCCAACGTCGTCGTCGCGCAGCTGCTGCACCTGGAGTCCGTCGACCCCGACAAGGACGTCGCGATCTACATCAACTCGCCCGGCGGCTCGATCTACTCGGGCCTCGCGATCTACGACACGATGAACTTCATCAAGCCCGACGTGCAGACGATGTGCGTCGGGATCGCGATGTCGATGGGCTCGCTGCTGCTCGCGGGCGGCACCCAGGGCAAGCGCTCGGCGCTCCCCAACAGCCGGATCCTGATGCACCAGCCCTCTTCGGGCTTCGAGGGTCAGGCGACCGAGATCGAGATCCAGGCCCGCGAGGTGCTCAGCCTGCGCGCGCGCGTCGATGAGATCTACGCCAAGTCGACGAACAAGCCGGTCGAGGAGGTGCATCGCGACATGGAGCGCGATCGCTTCTTCGGCGCCGAGGCGGCCGTCGAGTACGGTCTCATCGACCGCGTACTGACGAGCCACTGAGCCACCGCTTCAGCCCGTAGGCTCCCCCCATGCGCAAAGCCGAGCGCGCGCTCGTCGCCGCGATCGTCGTGCTGGCGGCCCTCGCCGCGGTCGGCCACTACGACCACTGGACGACGCTCGCAACGTTCGCGGTGGCGACGGTCGCGCTGGCGGGCCTCGCCTGGATCGTGTCGTTTGCCACCGAGGAGGTCGGCGAGCGCCTCGGGCCGGCCGCGACGGGGCTCCTGCAGGCGACGCTCGGCAACCTGCCCGAGCTGTTCGTCGTGATCTTCGCGCTGCGCAGCGGCGAGCGCGTCGTCGCCCAGTCGGCGATCGTCGGCTCGCTGTTTGCGACCGCGATGCTCGTCCTCGGCCTCGTGATCCTCGCCGGCTCGCTGAGCGCGCGCGACGGCGTCATGCGCTTCGCGCCCAACGCGGCGCGCGACACCTCGACGCTCCTGCTGGTCTGCACGTTCATCATCGTGATCGTCAGCTTCGCGCTGCGCTCGGGTGTCGGCGCCGCGCACGTGCGGCTGGTCTCGGGCGTCTCGGCGGCGCTACTGCTGACGGTCTATTTGGCCTGGGTGATCCCCTACGTGCGCCGCGACCAGGGCTCGCAGACGAACGTCGCCGCGCGCCTCGCGCTGCCGCTCGCACTCGGGCTGCTGGTCCTCGCCGGCGTCGGCGCGGCTTTCGTCTCCGACTGGTTCGTCGACGCGCTGGCCCCCTCGATCCACAAGCTCGGCATCTCACAGGCCTTCGCCGGCCTGGTCATCGTCGCGATCGCCTCGAACGCCGTCGAGCACGTCGTCGGCATCGTGATGGCGCGCCGCGGCCAGAGCGACCTCGCGATCTCGGTCGTCGTCAACTCCGTCGCCCAGATCGCCGCGTTCCTGTTCCCGGCGCTGGTGCTGATCTCGCTGACGATGCACACTTCGCTGAGCTTCTCGCTGCGCCCGGTCTACATCGGGGCGATGGCGGTCAGCGCGGTGGCGGTCTGGCAGATCACCGACGATGGCGAAGGGCACCCCTACGAAGGATGGGCGCTCGTCGTGACGTATGTGGTCCTGGCGATGATCACCTTGTATCTATGAACAGCCCGGCGCAGTCCCTGCACCTCCCGCGGCGGCGGATGCCCCTCGTGGCGCTCTCGAGCGTCGCGCTCGCGGCGGCCCTCGCGGTCGGCATCGTGCTCGGAACGCAGGGCTCGCCGCCGCCGGCGCATCACGGCACCCTCGTCGCCGAGGCCCCCGACCCGCTCGCGAGCCAGTCCTACCCCGATCCAGCCGGCGCGCGGACGCACGCCCGCGCCGCAGCTCCGGGCGTCGCCGCCGCGGCGATCGCCAGTCCGGGCGCGCCGAGCATCGCGCAGGTCAAGCGCGAGCTTGCCCAGCAGCGAAAGCTCGACCGCGAGCTCGGCGCCAATCGCCATGGCGCCTACATCGATCCGGCCACAGGCGCCTTCTCGCCGTCAAACGTCGTGCCGACGCAGATCGCAGAGGTAATCGCCGGCGGCAACGCGATCGCCGACTTCCCCTACTTCTACGGCGGCGGGCACGCCTCGTTCGTCGCGCGCGCTTACGACTGCTCGGGCTCGGTCAGCTACGCCCTCGCCGCGGCCGGCCTGATCGGCGCCCCGGAGACCTCCGGCCAGCTCGAGCACTGGGGCAAGCCCGGCCCGGGGCGCTGGCTGACGGTCTTCGCGAACGCCGGCCACACCTTCATGAACGTCGACGGCGTGTGGTTCGACACCGCCGGCCGCGCCGGTCCCCACTCGACCCGCTGGCTGATCCCCCAGCCCGACGTCAACGGCTACGTAGTGCGCCACCCCGCGGGACTCTGAACCCCGTATGGGGGAGGCGGCGTATACGCCGCCTCCGCGATCGGCGCATGCGCCGATCGCCGGTCGGTGCACATGTGCCCCGCACGGGGTATGCACCGACCGACAGCTCAGCCGCGCAGCAGCCCGCTGATCACAGCGCCCGCAACGCCGCCCGCCGCGGCGTCCCCCGCACCGCGCTCGACCGACTCGACCGGCTCGAGGTAGAGGGTCTGGATCGCCAGCTTGCCGGGGCCCGTGAAGCGGTTGAAGGTCATCTTGTGGTCGCCCGCGAACATGCCGGTCTTCAGCCCCAGCGACACCGACTCGAGCGTTACCGAGGTGTCCTTGTAGAGCCAGCCGCCGGCCTCGACGTCGATCGTCTCACCGGCGCCGAGCTCGACCTCGAAGACGTTGCCCTGGCCGTTTACGAACAGCAGCGCGTCGCCGTTACTCGCCGAGAAGGAGTCGATGAAGAGGCCCGAGCCGCCGAGCAGCATGTTGCGCACGCCCTTGACGCGCTCGAAGCTGTAGTCGACGTTGTCGGTCGCCGCGAGGAAGTGGTGCTCGCGGACGTTGAGCGCCTTGCCTGAGGGGAGGTGCAGCGGGATCACCTGGCCCGGCCAGTCGCGCGAGAAGGCGATCCGCCCGGGGCCGATCGCCTTGGTGACGAAGAAGTCAAGCCCCGCGATCTTGCGCTTGACGCCGCCCTTCAGCGCTCGCAGCTCGACCTTCACGGCGGTCTCCTTCCACAGCAGCGTGTGATGCTCGAACATCACGGCCTGACCGCTCAGCTCGAGTTGCAGCTCGGGCACCAGCGCGCCGCGGATGTGGTAGGTCACGCCGGCGAACGATTCGTCTGTGATCGTTGTTGGGATCGGCTCTGGCAGGTTCATGGCGGCCCCCTCGAGGCTCGACTGTGGGTCGGCGCTGACGATAGCGCCGTCTGCGGGCGTAGCGAACGCGGACCGTCTACACTTCACAGACCTCGCGCCGCGGCGGGGTTTTTCCTTGCCCGGCGCCAGATTTAGCGAACACCGACACCGGAAGGCTCATGGCCCGCGGAGACGTACGGATCGCTGTCACCCTCGCCTGCGAGGAGTGCAAGCGGCGCAATTACCAGACGAACAAGAGCAAGCGGAACAACCCGGATCGCATCACGCTGGCTAAGTACTGCCGCTGGTGCCGGCGGCACACAAGCCACCGGGAGACCCGTTAGCCCCGCAGTGCCATGGCGCGCAACCGTCAGCGCAGGTCGCAAGGCTCGCCCCGGATCGGGTCGCGGTCGCCTGCGCCGTTGCCTGGCGGCGATGGCGCCGCCGGGCCCCCGCCGATCTCCTCCGACCTCGAAACCGTCTTCTCCGACGATGACGACGACCTCCGTGCCGACCGCTCAGCCGACATCCCCGACAACGCCGCGGCGGACTCCGCCTTCGGCGCGCCGACGCACGCCCAGGAGCGCCGCCCGCCGCTCGCGCGCATCGCGGGCTTCCTGCGCGGCTGCTGGGCCGAGCTGCAGCGCGTTCAGTGGCCGGATCGCCAGCAGGTCGCGCAGGCGACCGGCGTCGTGCTTGGATTCGTCTTGCTGACCGGCATTTTCCTCGGCGTCGCCGACTACGTCGCCGGCAAGCTCATCAACTGGATCGTCTAGGGCGGGTCGAATGTTTCGCTGGTACGTCGTCAACACCTACTCCGGCCACGAGAACAAGGTCAAGGCCAACCTCGAGCACCGCGTCGTGTCGCTCGGGCAGCAGCGCGCCGTGCGCCAGGTCGTCGTGCCGACCGAGGCCGTGTCGGAGATGAAGGACAACCAGAAGATCACGATCGAGAAGCGCACGATGCCCGGCTACGTGCTCGTCAACATGGAGCTTGACGAGGACTCCTGGAGCCTCGTCAAGGGGACCCCGGGCGTGACCGGCTTCGTCGGCGCCTCCAACGAGCCGGTGCCGCTGACCCAGATGGAGGTCGACCGCCTGCTCAAGAAGGAGGTAGCGGTGCGCGAGCGCACGCGCGCCAGCTTCGCGATCGGCGAGTCTGTCAAGGTGATCTCCGGGCCGCTGTCGGACTTCTCCGGCGAGATATCCGAGATCAACGAGGATGCGGCGCGCCTCAAGGTGCTTGTGTCAATCTTTGGCCGCGAGACCCCCGTCGAAGTCGGCTTCGACCAGGTCAAGAAGCTCTAGCGATGGCCAAGAAAGTCCTCACCACGATCAAGCTCCAGGCGATGGGGGGCGCGGCGTCGCCGGCCCCGCCGGTCGGCCCTGCGCTGGGTCAGCACGGCATCAACATCATGGAGTTCTGCAAGGCCTTCAACGCCCAGACCCAGCAGGACGCGGGAACCGTCATCCCGGTCGTGATCACGGTCTATGAGGACCGCTCGTTCACCTTCATCACAAAGACCCCGCCCGCCGCGGACCTGATCCGCAAGGCGATCGGCATCGACAAGGGGTCGGCCGAGCCGCACCGCGCCAAGGTCGGGCGGATCAGCCAGGCGCAGGTCCGCGCGATCGCCGAGCAGAAGTTCGCCGATCTCAACGCCAACGACATCGACGCCGCCGCGAAGATCGTCGCGGGCACCGCCCGCTCGATGGGCGTGGACGTGGTCTGATGCCGACGCGCGGACGCCGCATCACAGAGTCGCGCGCGGCGATCGACCGCGAGCGCGAGCATTCCCCGGCGGAGGCGATCGCCGCGATCAAGGCCGCCGCGCCGGCCAAGTTCGACGAGTCGATCGAGGTCCACATCCGCACCGGGCTCAACGTCCGCCACGCCGACGAGCAGCTGCGCGGCACAATCGCGCTGCCCAACGGGCTCGGTCGCGACGTGACGATCGCCGTCTTCGCGCAGGGCGACGCGGCGCGCGAGGCCGAGGAGGCCGGAGCCGATTTCGTCGGCGGCGAGGATCTCGCCAAGCGCGTCGAGGAGGGCTTCACGGACTTCGACATCGCGATCGCGACGCCCGACATGATGCCCGTCGTCGGCCGCCTCGGCCGGATCCTCGGCCCGTCCGGGAAGATGCCGAACCCCAAGGTCGGCACCGTCACCCCCGACGTGCGCAAGGCCGTCGAGGAGTCAAAGGCCGGCAAGGTCGAGTACCGCACCGACAGAACCGCGATCGTCCATCTCGTGATCGGCAAGCGCAGCTTCGAGGCGCGCCAGCTGCTCGAGAACTACGCCGCCGTGCTCGACGAGGTGATCCGCGCCAAGCCGTCCGCGGCCAAGGGCCGCTACCTGCGCTCGATCACGCTCGCTTCAACCCAGGGGCCCGGGGTCAAGGTCGACCCGACGCGCACCCGCGACATCGTCGAGGAGGCGCCTGCTGCAGCGGCTGCGCAAGCGGCCGCATAGAGCGAGCGTCGACTCCGAAGACCCCCGGCGGACCCCTAAGTCCGGGACAGGAGCCCAATGAACCGAGACGCGAAAGCCGCGGTGATCGACGAGATCGCCGCCGACATCTCAGACTCGCAGGCGATCTTCGCGATCGACTACCGCGGGATCACCGTCGCGCAGGCCGACCAGCTGCGCGCCCGGCTGCGCGAGGCCGACGCGGTCTTCCGCGTCGTCAAGAACTCGCTGACCGAGCGGGCGGCGGCGAAGGCCGGCGCCGAGGAACTGCTGCCGCTGCTGCAAGGCCCGACCGCGCTTACCTTCGTGCGCGGCGACGCCGCGGCGGCGGCCAAGGCGGTCGCTGACTTCACGCGCGCGACGCAGCTGATGGCCTTCAAGGGCGGCCTGATGGACGGCGCGACGCTGAGCTCGGCCGACGTCACCGCGATCTCGCGCCTGCCCTCGCGCGACGTCCTCTACGGCCAGCTCGTCGGGCTGATCGCGAGCCCGATCGCGGGTCTCGCGCGGACGCTGAACGCGCTGATCGGTGGGCTGGCGGTGGGGTTGGGCGGAGTGCTGGCGCAGAAAGAAGCGGATCCGGCGTTCGCCGGCTCCGAGGTTTCTGGCGAGGACAGCGGGGCCACGGAGGCGGATTCGGCTGGCGCCGAATCCGCTGCCGAGGCCACGGAGGAGGCCGCTCCGAGCGACGAGACCGCTGCCACGGAGGAGCCGCCGGGCGAGGACGCCGCAGAGACAGCGGCCGACGGTGCGGCGAGTGACGAGGTCGACGCTGCAGGCGAGCCTGACGCGGCCGACGAGGGTGGGCCTAGTGACGTGGCTGACGCTGCCGGCGAAGAGCCTGGCGAGGCTGATGCGGCCGATGCGGAGCCTTCGGCTCCTGAGGCTGAAGCTGCGGTGGCGCCGACGGATGAGCCGGTGGCCGACGTGGGCGATGTGCTTGACGAGGATGCGGGTGACGCGGCGCCGGGCGCCGCGGACGACGCTCCGACGGAGGCCGAGGCGGCGCCAATCGCTTCGGACGAAACACAGACGGATGACTCGGCGCCGGAGGCGCCTTCCGGCGACGATGACAAGGAGGACCAGTAATGGCCACTAGCACAGAGGAATGGATCGACGAGCTGAAGGGCATCTCGGTGCTCGAGCTCGCCGAGCGCATCAAGGCGCTCGAAGAGGCCTTCGGCGTTTCCGCGACCGCAGTCGCCGCGGCGGCTCCCGCCGCGGGCGGCGGCGGCGGCGGCGAGGAGGCGGCCGAGGAGCAGACGGCCTTCACCGTCAACCTGCTCGCGGCCGGCGACAAGAAGATCCAGGTGATCAAGGTCGTCCGCGCGGCGACCGGCCTCGGTCTCAAGGAGGCCAAGGCGCTCGTCGACGAGGCCCCCAAGCCGGTCAAGGAAGGCATCGACCGCGAGGAAGCCGACAGCCTCAAGAAGGAACTCGAGGAGGCCGGCGCGAGCGTCGAGCTCAAGTAGCGCGACGACGCGAGAGCGTCAGCGAAGTCGTCGAGGGCCCCGCACTGCGGGGCTCTCGGCGTTTTTCAAACGTTCGCCGGTACGGTCGCGATTGCGCGCAGATTCCGCTAAAGTTGCCGTGCCGACCGATAGTCGAAGCCGTTCCTGAAGGCCTGCGCCGCGCCACATACGCGCCGCACGGGGAACGGGGTCCGTGAGTGTTGGCAGCCCTCGGCGGGGCGTAGCTTCGCTCTGCTAGGATTCATTCCTCTGCGCTTTCGCGCACTTGTCTGTCCGTTTTCCGACCCCTCAGGAGTCGCACCTTGGCCGCTGCCTACGTTCCTCGGACGCGCCGCTCGTTCGCGCGTCTGAATAAGACGCTCGACGTCCCCAACCTCATCGATATCCAGCGCCGCTCGTTCGAGTGGTTGACAGAGCCCAACAAGGGCGGGCTCCGCGAGACGATCGACGACATCTCGCCGATCGAGGACTACACCGGCAACCTCGCCGTGCAGTTCGGCGAGTTCGTCTTCGACAACGTCGTCGCACCGATTGACGAATGCCGCGAGAAGGACCTCACCTACGCTCGCCCGCTGACGGTCACCGTGGCGTTCATCAACCGCGAGACGGGAGAGATTCGCGAGCAGTCCGTCTTCATGGGCGACTTCCCGTGGATGACCGAGCGCGGCACGTTCATCATCAACGGCACCGAGCGCGTCGTCGTGACGCAGCTCGTCCGTTCCCCGGGCGCCTACCTGATGGAGCCAAAGGATCGCGAGAAGCAGGTCTTCGTCGCGAACCTGATGCCCGCCCGCGGGTCCTGGCTCGAGCTCGAGATCGACAAGAAGGGGAAGGTCTACGTCCGCATCGACCGCAAGCGCAAGCTGCCGATCACGGTCCTGCTGCGCGCGATGGGCTACGCGGCCGATGAGCAGATCCTCGGCCTCTTCGACAACTCGCACTACATCCGCAACACGATCGAGTCCGACACCGAGCAGACCCGCTCGGAGGAGGGCGCGCTCGTCGAGCTCTTCAAGAAGCAGCGCCCCGGTGAGCCGCCGAGCGTCGAGAACGCGCGCTCGCTGCTCAACCAGCTGTTCTTCGACCCCAAGCGCTACGACCTCACGCGCGTCGGCCGTTACAAGCTGAACTCGCGGCTCGGGCTCGAGATCGACCTCGACACCCGCACGTTGACGCACGACGACATCATCGCGCTCGTCCGCGAGCTGGTCTCGCTGCCCAAGCGCCTCGGCATGCCCGAGAACCCGGAGTTCGAGATCAAGGACTACGCGGCTGAGGCCGTGACGATGCCGCGCGAGGCGGTCGCCGACCACCTCGACGAGTACGAGCACTTCGGCAACCGCCGTCTGCGCACCGTCGGCGAGCTGATCCAGGAGGCCTTCCGGATCGGCCTCTACCGCATGGAGCGCGTCGTTCGCGAGCGCCTGACGACCGAGGACGCGGACACGATCACGCCGCAGACGATCATCAACATCCGCCCGGTCGTGGCGGCGCTGAAGGAGTTCTTCGGCTCCTCGCAGCTGTCGCAGTTCATGGATCAGACGAACTCGCTCGCGGGCCTCACGCACCGCCGCCGCCTCTCGGCGCTCGGCGCCGGCGGGCTCACGCGCGAGCGCGCGCCGATCGAGGTGCGCGACGTGCACCCGACCCACTACGGCCGCATGTGTCCGATCGAGACCCCGGAAGGCCCGAACATCGGCCTGATCGGCTCGCTGTCCTCCTACGCGGAGGTATCCGAG